>JBDTAI010000202.1:0-9858 GCA_039924685.1 Ktedonobacterales bacterium | reverse complement strand
CCCTCCCCCAACCCATCTTCGGCGTATCCCGCTCCACCTGTGGCGCAAGGACCAAAGAAACGTTCGCGCTGGCCCCTATGGGTTGGCCTGATCGTGGGGATCGTGCTGGTCATTGTGCTGGCGTGCTGTGGTGGCTCCTATGCGCTCTATCAGACGACACTGGCGCCCGCTGTTGGCTCAGGGACCACCGTTGCGACGTTCTGCGTTGGCGAGGAGTCGCAGAACTACACCAGCGCCTATGGGGAGCTATCGCACAACCTGCAAAGCCAGATTTCCCTGGCCACCTTCACCACAGATAATCAGCAGTTTGATTCCACGAAGGGGCCGGTGACGAATTGCCAGGTCAACTCACGTGGCGCATCCAGCGCCAGCGGTTCGCGCTATACCTTCACGCTCGATGTGACACGCGACAGCACCAATTCCAGCAACTATTCAGGCAGTATCACCGTCATCAAAGACGGGAACAACTGGCGCATAGATCAGATCGACCCGGCGCTGCCAGTAACCTAGCCATGCCGGGGCGCCGTTCGCAGGTTGGCGATCACCTGATTGACCGGGCCGGACCCCAGTACCGCGATCACGTCCCCCGGCTGGCGTAGTGAACGCAGCAACGCCGCCGTCTCGGCGAAATCGCCACCATAGCGCACGGCGTCGGCGCGGCTGGCAAAGGCGGGACGGCGCTGGATCGCCTCGACAAGCGCACTGCCGTGGATCAGGCCGGTATCGCGCTCGCGTGAGGGCTGTATCTCGACGATCACCACCTCATCCGCCACATCGAACGCCTGGGAGAAGGGCGTGAGGAAGCGATGCAGACGGGTATAGAGCGTCGGCTGGAAGACGGCGATCAGGCGACGACCGAGGAACCGTTGGCGTGCGGCTTCGAGGGTGAGCGCGACGGCATGGGGGTGGTGGGCGTAGTCATCAATGAAGGTCACGTCGTCATCCTCGAGAATCTCGAAGCGGCGGCGAAGACCATAGAACTGTGAGAGCGTCTTGACGATCACAACGGGCGCAACCCCAAGCGCATCGGCGGCGGCGGCGGCGGCCAGCGCATCGGCGACGAAGTGGGCGCCCGTCGCTGGCAGTGTCACCTGCCCGGCCAGCGCGCCATGCAAGTGAAGTGTAAAGGTCGTCCCCCTGGCGTCCACCACCACATGCTCGGCATGGGCGTCAACGTCGGCGCGCTCGATGCTGAAGCTGCGCACGTCACCCGGCCAGTCGCCTAGTTGGGCCAGCGTATCATGGCAGCCGGGACTATCGGCGTTCAGCACGATGGTCGGTGGCAGTGTCACCCCCTCATGATCAGCCATGTCCATGCCACGCAGGAAGCCCACAAAGGCGTCACGGATCGCTTCATACGAGGGGAAAAACTCCGGGTGGTCGTACTCTACCGCTGTCAGCACAACCATACGCGGATGGTAGCTGGCGAAGTTGTAGTTGAACTCGTCGGCCTCGTTGATGAAGTAAGCGCCGGAGCCGAGCAGGATGTTACTGTCCCAGTCGCGCACGATGTCGCCGACCTCAACGGTGGGGTCCAGCCCGCCCGCGACGGCCAGCGCGCCGAGCAGCGCCGTGGTGGTGCCTTTGCCGTGGACGCCCGCGACCGAGACGCCAACGCTCTCGCGCATCAGCAGGCCCAGCAGCGGCTGCCACTGCGCCACGGGGATACCCTGCGCCTGCGCCGCCACCAGTTCCGGGTGATGGGGATGCAGGAAGGTGACGGCAGGGTTGGTGACGACGAGATCGCAGCCATGCACATGCGCGGGATCGTGGCCGAGGGTGAGCGACACGCCCTGTTCGGTCAGCAGATGCGACATGCCGGTGATGGCCAGATCACAGCCGGTGACGATGGCGCCACGCTGTTGCGCCAGCCCCAGTGCGGGCGCGATGCCATGCCCACCGGCGCCAACCGCATGAATCCGCTTGCCGCGCATCCCCTGTGGAAACGCCTGCTCCAACGCCGCCAGATCGGCCAGCTTCACCGCCTCGCCTGAATCCATGTCTCTCTCCCGCTCACCGACTGTCCAGCATGCGCCGCCATTGTCTGCATCGTCTGTTACGCCTGAAGCGCCACAACTATTCTATCATGCCGATGTAGGGGGATGGCGGAGTGGTTCGCTTGCGACTTTGAAAGGCCGACGTACAGTGACGGCTGGGGACTAACGTCCCTTGATGCGCGCCATTGCTACGCTCGGCCCAGGTGTTGCAGGTGTGTCTGGTGAGGTTGCGCCCGCCTATCTGTTCGCAGGCGCGATAACAGAAGGCTACATGCGCCATCTCCTCATTACCCTAGTTTGCCCTAATTCCAGATAACCTCTGTCTGTGCTATCGCCGTGCAGTTTGCATGAACTGATGCAAAGGCGCGGGCGGAGAGACCGCCAACGGACGGAAATTGCGTGAGAGTGACGCTGCCGGAACCAGCGTTCAGCTTGCTAGTATCCACACTGGCAATCCCCGGCGCAGTGATAACAGCGACTACCTTGCTCTGCGATCCAAGCGCGACGATCCCCTCGATAGCGCCCTTCGCCTGGAAGTGAACGAGAGTGGCGCCGCTGCGGGCGACCGTCGCCCCTTCGATTGGTGCGATGATGGCAGGCGCATTGGGAACCATGAACTGAAGGTTGGCGGTCGTCTTGCCAGAGGTATACACACAGGTGAATGGCCTACCTGCGACAGCGGCGGTCGGATAGCGATGGTCGAATCCCGTGGTGAGCACGACAGGCGCGGCTCCTCCACAGGCAAGCATTTCCCCCTTCTGGAATTGTACCAGCCGACCATTGGCAGTGAACTGGACGGCGATCTCAGTTAAGTTGCGGCTTGCGGCATCGTAACCGCCAATGGTTATGCCGATGTTGGCATCCAGATGGACTGGTGAGGTATCTGCGAGCGTGATTGGGGGAGGCTCTGACTGGACGGCGCCGCCACAGCCGACGAGCGAGAGTATGACAACGACAAACAGGACGGCAATCGCAAAGAAAGGATTGGCATATCTTAGACGCATAAAGGAACCTCCTCTTCAAGCGTTGAACGTTTGCTAGCACGGTCAGCGCAGACCGCTCTGCTGCTCAAACGCTCTGTGTAGAAGAATAGTTCCCTTACCCGAAAGTATTGGGCTGGACCAGGTCAACGAGCCGGGCATAGCGCAGGATATCGGAGCGGTGGCTGAGGTTCAATTTAGGCGCCACGCGCATATCCGGCTGCGCTTCGAGCAATGCCCGCAACCCCGCGCATCGGCTCGCCCAGCGTGTGGCGTTCGGGTTGTGCCGTTGTAGTTGGCAGGAAGGCACGCTCACGCCGCTACGCCTCCCACTCATCCATTGGCTCAGCGGCGGATGAGGCGGCTTGTGGCCTCTCGTCACGCGGGGCGCGCAGTGTCACCGCCGTTCCCAGCCCCGGCGCGGACTGTATCTTCAGTGAACCGCCTGCCAGTCGGGCGCGCTCCTCCATGCCAAAGAGGCCGACGCCCGCCACACTCTCGCCTTTGCGCACACTGTGGCCCGGCGCCGCTTCCGGCGTGAAGCCGCGTCCATCGTCGCGGATCGTCACCAGCAGTTCTTGCCCCACCGCCTCCACTGAAATGGTGACGCGCTGGGCGTTGGCGTGCTTGGCGACGTTGGTGAGCGCCTCCTGCACGACGCGATAGACGGCGATGGTATGCTCCGGTGAGAGATGGATGGCGGCGCCGCGTGGCAGGTCAAGTTTCACCTCGATCTGCGTGTTCTCGGCAAAGGTCGTCACCAGCGAACGCAGCGACGGCAGCAGCCCCAACTGGTCAATGGTCGGCGGGCGCAGGTTCAGCGCGAGGCGGCGCACCTGGTCAATCGCTGACGACACTAGCGCGCGCAGTTCGCCGATCTGGTCGGCGATGGCCTCGGCGCCTGGCTGCGCTTCGAGCAGCTTCAGGCGGATCAGCAGCAGCGTCAGCACCTGGCCGGTGTCGTCGTGCAGCTCGCGGGCGATGCGCTGGCGTTCCTCCTCTTGGGCGTGGATCATGCCGCCGGAGAGGGCGCGTACCTGACCTTCGTAGCGTTCCACCTCGTCGAGCGTCTGGTTGAGCGTCTCGGCCAGCCGCGTGATCTGGGCGTCGTCGAGCGGCGAGGGATGCGCCCGCACCGAGAGATCGCCCGCCTGCACGCTCTCGACCACCAGTTGCAGCCGGTTGAGAGGACTGAGGGCGGCACGCAACACCAGCGCGTTGAGGCCGCACGAGAGCAGGATGCCGGCGATGGCGAAGCAGAAGGCCAGCGGCACATCGAGCGGCGTATTGATGTGAACGCTGGCAAGTTGCCAGGTGATCGCTGTGCCCACCACGGCGCCCAGCAGCACAATCGCCGCGTTGGCCGCCAGCACCTTGTAGAAGAGCGGCAGCGCGAGCAATGGCGCCAGCCACGCATCAGTTCGACTGGGACGATGCGGTGGCGTAGCCGCTGATGCAGGGGCGCGTGGCGCGCGCCCGTCCGTCGCCTGTGCAGACGGTGTGGCGCCAGCGCCAGTATGAATACCAGGGACACTCTGGTCTGTCTGGTGCTGTGGTGGGTGTGTCTCAACTGACATGGATTACTCGTGACTTTCATCGTGCGGCGGGTAGTGGCATGGAGGTAGTGGCATGATCCGGGTCCAACGCCATCTATCCCTTCTGATTTTAGTCCCTGCTGCTGGGATCGCGCCATGCGCGCGCCATCTAGTGGAGGCGAGATCGCGTCTTGCATGGTCGCAATCCTCCCCCTGGCGCCCAGACACATTCAGGCGCCATAATGAGGGCCGGACCTCTGAAATTCGTGGCATGCTGAGAATGGGAGTATCTTTGTGGCGCAGAACAGCAATGAGCAAACGGGCAAAGCACAAATAGCACAAACAGCGCAGGCGACCCCGACGGAGTATGCGCGGCGACTGGCGGCGGCGCGTGCGCGTATCGCCGCTGCTGATCTGGACGGCCTGCTGATATCCAGCCAGTACAATCGCCGCTACCTGACGGGCTTCACACCCACCGACCATGACATCACCGAGTCCGCCGGGCTGGCGCTGGTGACACCGCACACGTTTGCGTTGCTGACCTCCACCTTCGCGCTCAACGGCATCGAGCATGAGATCGCCCCCAGCGGCGTGACGGCGCTGCTGACCGACACGAAGTTGATCACCCAGGTGCTGGTCGAGGCGCTGAAGGCGGATGGCGCTGTGAAGCGGCTGGGCTTCGAGCAGGATCGCATGGCATATGGGACATGGGAGCAATTCAGGAAGGCGCTGGATGACGCCAACACCGGCGTCGAACTGGTTCCCACCGACGACCTGATTGTGCATGTGCGCGCAAGCAAGGACGACGCCGAGATCGCCGTGATGCGCCGCGCCGCCGCCATTGCTAACGACGCGTTCGCGCTGTTGCTGAACGATCTGCATGTGGGCATGACCGAACGCCAGATCGCCGCCACGCTCGAACGCCACATGATCGATCTGGGCGCCGACGAGCCGAGCTTCCCCACCATCGTCGCCTGTGGCAAGGGCGGCGCGCTGCCCCACTGGGTTCCCAGCGACAGGGCCGCCCAGGCTGGCGAGCCGATCCTGATTGACTTTGGCTGCCGTGTGGATGGCTACTGCTCGGATCTGACACGCACGATCTGCATTGGCGAGCCAGATGCGAAACTGGTAGAGATCTATAGTATTGTGCGCCGCGCGCAGGATGCCGCCGTGGAGGCGTTGCAAAGCGGCGTGCGCCGTGGCCGCGATGTGGATGGCGCCGCGCGCAAAGTCATCGCCGACGCGGGCTATGGCGAGGAGTTCATGCACGGCCTGGGGCATGGTGTCGGGCTTGCCGTTCACGAGCTACCCGCCGCTGGATGGCTGCGCATCAACACGCCGGAGATGGACGAGCGGTTGAGCAAGGTGGAGCAGATCGGCGCGGACAATGTCGTCACCAACGAGCCGGGCATCTATATCACCGGCTGGGGCGGCGTGCGGCTCGAAGATATGCTGCTGGTGCATGCCGACGGCGTAGAACTCTTCACCGACCGCAACCCGGAGCAGATCGTTTCTGTGCCGGTGCGCTAGACCTCACCACTGACTCTTCTCCTGTAGGAGTGGGTAGACAGAATGCCGTAAACTCTCAGTCAGATAGCAGGGCAAGCAAATGTTTGGGGTGAGGCGTGGACGAGGCAGGTGATCATACGGAAAACGCCACTACCAACGCCGCCTTTGCGCCGTTCTCGCTGGTGGGCAGACGCGCGCTGGTGACGGGCGCCAGTCGCGGCATCGGGCGCGGCATCGCGTTGACGCTGGCGGGCGCGGGCGCCGATGTGGCGCTGGTGGCGCGCACAGCCGATGCGCTGGAAGCAGTGGCGGCGCAGATTCGCGGGCTGGGTCGGGTCGCCATCCCCATCGTCGCCGATCTCGCCACGTTGGCGGGTGTGCAGCGCGCTGTCGCCGTAACCTATAACGCATTCGAGCGGCTGGATGTCTGCGTCTCCAACGCGGGCATCAGTCCGGCATGGAAGCGCGCCCCCGACCTGGATGAAGACGAGTGGGACGCGATCATGGCGCTGAACGTCAAGGCGACCTACTTCCTCTGCACAGCCGTGGGCCAGCGCATGGCAGATCAGGGCGGCGGCGCGATTGTCACGCTGGCATCGGTCGCCTCGGTGATCGGCGTGCCACGCATGGCGGCCTATGGCGCCAGCAAAGCGGCGGTGGCGCAGATCACACGCACACTGGCGCTGGAGTGGGCCGAGCGGCATGTGCGGGTAAACGCCATCGCGCCAGGCTACATCGAGACCGACATGACGACTGGCCTGCTGCATCATCCCTACTGGGGCGAGGTGATCCGCCGCAGCATTCCGCTGGGGCGCGCAGGCCAGCCGGGCGAAATCGCGCCGCTGGCGCTCTATCTCGCCTCCGACGCAGCGAGCTATGTCACCGGCCAGCTATTCGTGGTGGATGGTGGCCTGGCGGCGGGGTGAGTCGCCAGATCATCACGCTGTGATTGCCTGTATGATTGCCTTGAAGTTGGCGGCGCTGTGTGCTACACTGGCGTGTGAGTGGTGAACAGTCGCAACGACCATCACCACACAAGCCTCCATAGCTCAGGGGATAGAGCACCGGCCTCCGGAGCCGGGTGCGGGCGTTCGAATCGCCCTGGGGGCACTAACTCAACCCGGCCTGTCAACGCAGTCCACACAAAGCTCCTGTGCGTCGTGGCACTCGGCGCAGGGGAGCTTTTGTCATGCGCTAGCGCTAGCGGGTCTTGGGGAGTTGGGCCACCGCAGTTTGGCGCAAGCGACTCCGTACAAGCATCAGCAGGCGTCCCAACTGGTTTCTTCCACTGCCATCGGCGCCGCATCCCCAATAGTAGTCGCTGGGAGAAGCCTCGATAATCTCTTCGTCGCCTGTGGAGAGCAGGAGCTTGCGCAGGCGCTCATGCGTCTCAAATTTGCATTGCACAGCCCTGAGCATGACATCATCCTTGACCTCCTCCCAATCGGGACGAAGCGGTATCTGGCGTGATCGCCCCAATGTCGCCGCTTGTTTTGGTGTGGTGGCTCGCCGGATACGTTCACCATACGTAGTGTTGGCGGTTCCAACAAATTTCTGCGCCTGAAAATAGTGCTCCACCGTCGGCCACCAGGCGCCGTCGAGCGCGATCCCTTGCGCCGAGAAGTTGGAGAAACAGCCATATGGCTCTTCATGTGTGCTATAAAAGTAAATCATAGGGGCATGTAGCTTCTTCCTTCCACATAGCTGAACGTTACTATACCATGCGCATTCATCACATCATGTATAATCATCCTCGGCTCAGGCGCGAACAACCTGGTGATCATTTGGAGAGTGCAGCATGACGATAGCCACCACCATAGCGCACACCACCTGGCGAACGACACGCATTCCACTCGCATTGCTGGCTGCCTTCGGGCTGGCCATTGCGCTGATCATCGCTACCCTGATCATCTATCCGGGCGGAGCGCGTATCCAGACGGAGTATCGCTTGCTCGGTGGCGTGGCCATCGTAGTATTGGCGCTGGTCGCTGGCGCCCTGGCGCTCTGGAGCGCCAGGATACGCTCGCCCGAAGGATCGCGGTTGCTGCGCGCTGGCGTCTTGCTTGGTGTGCTGATGGGGCTGCTGTGGGTGGTGGAGATCACCTACAACAACTGGCTCACGCCACCGGTGACGGTACGCGATCCAGTGGATGATGTCTTCTGGGCCAGTATCGCCATCGCCATCTTCCTGCAATCACTCGTGGTTGCCATGCGGTCAGGTCGCTTCAGTCGGGGCGTCTTCGTCGGCTTCTGGAGCGGCTCCGTCAGCGGCCTGCTCGCCTGCCTGATGGGCCTGATCCTGATAGTGTTCCTGATCGTGCTGGTGACGCATGATCCGCTCTCGATCCAGGAGTGGAATACCGTCAAGGCGAGTGATGGCGCCCCCGACATCGCCACCTACTTCGCCTATCAGACATTGGCAGGCGCATTACTACACCTGTTCGTGCTGGGCATCCTCATGGGCGTTCTACTTGGCGCGCTGGGTGGGGCCATCGGCGCCGGAGTAGCGCGCATCGCCCGCCTACGCGCCCACCGCACAGTCTAAGCACTATCGTGATAGAGCCGCGTGTAGCATTTCTACAGGTTGTTCGGGTCCAACACGGCAGAGCCTTCGCTTTGCGCACAGCCCCATAACTGTTTATCCGCGCTGAGAAAGATCATGCCTGTGCGCTCGGCCTCTGCCACGGCGTCCCAGTCAATGTGGTAGGTATCGGGGTCAGGCGATACATCGCTTTCCAGTCGTCTATGAACGCCTGACGCTCATGCTCTTCCGCTTCTTGCTCACGCTCTAGCTCCTCGTCGGTTTTGCCTTCGTCAGCCTGCCCACCGACAAGGAGCGAATGGGGATCACGCATGGGTGAAGCTCTTCTCCACATGTCTTCACATGTCTTCACATGTCTTCACATGTCTTCACACGAGGGTTTGCCGCAACGTATCACAATGGTCAGCTGGCGGCCCCATCTTGCTCACCTTTCAGCCAGCGGTCGTACCAGGCCACCACGCGCGCCAGCAGATCGCGCTGTCGGCGCTTGTCGGCGAAGATGTGACCCTCGTCGGGATACACCACCATCTCGGTAGGTATCTTGCGGGCGCGCAGCGCATGATAGAGTTCGCGCCCCTGGCCCAGCCGCACGCGCTCATCCGCCGCGCCATGCACGATCAACGTTGGCGCCGTGACCTGCTCTACATAGGTGATCGGTGAGAGGCGCCGATAGATCTCCGTATCCTCATAGGGCGCGGCCAGCATTTGTTGTGTTGGCAGCCAGGTGGGAATATCCGCCGCCTGGAAACTCAGCAGATCGGTCACACCCGCGCCGACCACCGCCGCCTTGAACCGGTCGCTATGGCCGATGGCCCAGGACGTCATATAGCCGCCATAGCTCCAGCCGCCAAAGCCCATCCGGTCGGGATCGGCAAGCCCACGCTCGATCAGCGCATCCGCTCCGCTGGTGAAATCGGCGAAGTCGTCCACGCCCCATGCGCGCCGGTTGCGCCAGGTGAACTCGCGCCCGTATCCGACGCTGCCACGCGGATTAGGCGCCAGCACTGCGTAGCCATGCGCCGCCAGCCACTGTCCCCAATCATGCCAACTGATCAGCAGGTGGTCAGACCAGCGCCCGTTTGGTCCACCGTGCGCGTGAACGATCAGCGGATAGCGGCGCCCTACCTCATAGCCGACCGGATAGACCAGCACACCCTCGATCTCCAGCCCGTCCGGCGCCGTCCAGCGGACCGTCTCTTGCGCGCCCAGTGTCACGTTGCGCAGATGGCTGTTGTGTGTTGTCACCTGCCGCAGTTCTTCGCCCGGCGCCCCCACCCATACCTCGCGTGGCTGAT
>JBDTAI010000201.1:0-2947 GCA_039924685.1 Ktedonobacterales bacterium | reverse complement strand
ACCGAGGCCGGTGGCAGGGTCCCAGCCAGGCACGGCGTTGTAGCCCTGGATTGAGCCTTTGTCGTTGGTCACGCCATTATTCCCCGTGGTGATGTCGTGGAACGCCTGCGCGCCCTGGCTCGACATCGCCACCGTATAGAGCGCCGGATTGATGAAGCCCAGTGAATGCCCCGCCATCTGGTCGCCAATCGCGGCGATGCCCGCCCAGAGCGGCGTGGCGGCGCTGGTGCCACCAGCAGTGGTCCACTGACCCGCAAAGTAGATTGCCAGCCCAGCCGCCGGATCAGCACAGGCCGCAACATCCGGCACACCACGGCGCCCGTTGAGTGCGCTGCGGACGCTGGCGGGGAGCGACTGCTGGTACGACGGTATGGGGTAGAAGCGACTGAAGCCGCCGCCGCTGGCGCCACCGTTGCTATTCCAGACCGACTCAGAGTAGGTATTGGAGCCTGTCTGCGTCAGGGTGGTGCCGCCCACCGCCGTCACCCAGGGTTCATCATCGGGGAAGCTGGTGGTTGGCGTGGAGGAGAGATGCTGGATGGTGGCGTCGGTGTAATCTGTCGCGCCCGAATCGCCTGAGCCACCAAAGAACGTCACCCCATCCTGGGTGGTGGCCGTATGGTAGAAGCTGTCCCACTGGGCGATCTCGCTGCGTCCGGCGGCATCAGCCAGCGTTATTTCAGAGGCGCCCCAGCTTTGTGAGACCACCGTTCCCAGATGATTCTGCACGGCGTATTGCTCAAGCTGAAGAAACTGTGGCAGGCCCGCCACACCCTCAGTCTCGTCAACCGGACTGGTCAGCACGACGATCTTGGCGTCGGGCGCGATGGCATGGATGATCTCCACATCGAGCGAGGTCTCGCCCACCCAGCCCTGCATCTGCTGACTATTGGGATTGAACGGGGCCGTGCCGAGCGGCGCGCGTATATCGAGGGTGAGCGCGGGCAGGCCGAACTGCTGGTTGAACACATCGAAGTCGTGCTGCAAGGTGGGGCTGCCAAACGAGTCTATCACCACCACCGTCTCACCTTTGCCGGTAAAGCCCTTCTGAATCAGCGACGTGACGCCATACGCATCACGCAGTTGTTGTGGCGTATAGGCGGTCGCGCCGTTATTCATCTGCGGCGCTGTCTCCGTTCCCTGCGGATTGGTCTTCGGCGTCGTTCCCGGCTGGTTTGGGCCATAGGTGGTGTTGCCGGTGACGGCGCATGCCGCCAGCAATGGCAAGACACACAGCGCCAGCGCCCAGCGCCAGCCATGCACACTATGCCAGCCATGCCAGCCATGCCAGGGTCGGCGCGCTCGTTTCATCATCATTGCTCGATCCTCAGTCTCTCTTGCGTCGCGTCTGCTCGCCTGTTCAGTTGTGCGAACCGGTCAGTGGAACCTGTAGAGATTGTATGCGCACACGTCAGGCCATTTCACAACAGGTACGCGCATTCTATAGGCGCATGCGTATATGGTATACGCGCCACGCCGCCGGTGTGTCGCAGCGAAGAGCCATCAGCCTACACGTCGAATGCGACGGCTTGCGCCGCCCGCCACGCCAACAGCGCGGCATCGTCCTCCTCCGGCACATACGAACGCGCCAGCCGCGCATGATCGCCATAGAGGATACAGGGGTCCATCGCCGCCGGGAGGATCGCCGTCTCGCCCAGACCCAGCATCACCACATCCGCATCGTCGCGTTCTTCGCTATGTTCATCATCAGTAGCTGATGCAATGGCGCATGAGCCTTCGAGCACCGAGATAATCTGCACACTGGCGGGCCGCGCCGTATCGGTGAAGGCGCCGTCGAAGGTCAGTTCGTCGAGGATGAAGTAGCGGCAAGCGGCGAGGGTGCGCCGCAGTGGCGCTCCGGTATCAGTGGTGGCCGCTGTGATCGGCATGACGCGAGTGACAGCGGGAGGCTCATACCTCATCACCGTCAGCCCCTGCTCCACATGCAACTCACGCGGCTGGCCATTGGCCTGCACGCGCCCATAGTCATACAGGCGATAGGTCACATCCGAGTATTCCTGCAACTCATAGAGCGCGACGCCTGCGCCGATGGCATGCACCATTCCCGCTGGCACAAACACGACATCACCCGTCTGCACCGGAACCGTGTGCAGCAGGTCTTCGAGCCGGTTGGCGGCGATGGCGGCGCGCACCTTATCAGGCGTGGCGGCGGCGCGCATGCCATAGACGATCTGCGCGTCTGGCGCGGCATGCAGGATGTACCATGTCTCAGTCTTGCCCAGCTTGCCACCCTCATGCGCCGCCGCGTAGCTGTCGTTGGGGTGGACCTGCACCGAGAGCCACTGATTGGCGTCTATGAACTTGGTGAGCAGCGGGAAGCGCATGCCATAGATGGCGACCGCCTGTGCGCCAATCAGCGCCTCACCATAGCGGTCCACCAGTTCGCCCAGCGTCGCGCCAGTGAAGGGCGGCGTCGCGGCTACCGCATCGAGCGCAGTCTCCCACGCCTCGCCAATCAGCGTATCCGCTGGTAGCTGTTTGCCAGCCAGTGTCGCCAGCGTGCGCCCGCCCCAGATTGTCTCATGCAGCGAGGCGCGCAGCTTCACCGCTCCCAACCGCAACCCGTTTCCCGCCATGCAGGCGACCTCCCGTACTCCTCTATAGTTGTTCAGCTATGCCTGTCGTGTCATGCACTATCCGGCACTATCCGGCACTATCCGGGACACACCCTCGCCATAGGCAGGCCCGTTGACAGGCCAGCAGAGACAGCGATGCCGCGCCGAAACGATAGTGGCTCTTGCTGAAGCACACGTGACGCACAGGCGTCATGCGCCCCAGCAAATAGTATCGCATGGCGCGGCAAGCTATGTCACTGATTTGTGGTTAGTTGGTTTGTGGAGTTTGTGGAGTTTGTGGAGTGGTTTGTCTGGCTGTGCGTTCGGCGCGAGCGCGCAGGCCAACCGGCCCATACGTCCGCTCACAGCAG
>JBDTAI010000200.1:0-2708 GCA_039924685.1 Ktedonobacterales bacterium | reverse complement strand
ACGCCTGCTCTGGCGCATCGCGCAGGTCTTATTCTGGGATGTCGCCGTTCCCGTCATCATCTACATTACCGCCTACATCCCGCGCTGGAACCTTGCCCAATCGCTCGATCTGATCACAGATGAGGGTGTCTACATCGAGTGGGGACGCACAGAATACACGCTGCTGCTCCACGGCGACCTGCTCAATAACCTCTGGTGGAAGAATGCCGAAGCGCCTGACTTGCCCAAGCTGCTGATGGGCTGGGGATCGTTCCACCTGGCGCACAACAATGCGCTGAACGGCTGGCTGCTCGGCGCCCGACAGCCGGGTGTCGTTCTGAGCGCGGTTTTTCTGGCGCTGGCCTATCTGCTGGCCCGACCAGTCTTCGGCAAACCTGCCGCCGCGCTGGGGGCGCTGGCGCTGGCGCTCAGTCCCTGGCTCGCCTACTTTTCCGCGATCGCCTATCTCGATACCTACATGCTCGCCTTCATGACGCTGGCGATCCTGCTGACCTGGCACGCGGCGCGGCGTCCGTGGCTGCTGCCACTGGTGGGCGTGCTGCTGGGGCTGGGCTTCGCCTCGAAGTATACCGCCGCCGCCTCGATTGTTCCCATCGCGCTGTATCTCAGCTATTACTACTTTTGCGTCGAACATCGCCGCATCACTGGCATTCCCTGGCAGGTATTGCTGGTGATTCCGGCGACACTGCTGGCGCTCTATATCGCCGATCCCTTCATCTGGACGAATCCAGTCACCAATTTGTGGGATAGCATATACTATCAAGTCATCCATGCCGCCGACGGCCATGAGGTCTTCTGGGTCGGTCAGGTATGGGAGCATGTGCCGCCGGGTCTTGCGCTCTACATCCTGCTGGCGAAGATGAGCCTTGTCGTCACCGTTCCAGCGCTGCTAACGCTGCCCTATGCCCTCTGGCGGGTGATTCGTGCGCGCCGGGCGCCCACCGCAACCGATGATACAGCGGCGTTTGCGCTCTTCTGGCTGGGTGGCTTGCTGCCCGCGTTCTCATCGCTCAATATCGTCGTCGGCACCCACTATATGCTGCCACTGGCGCCCCCAAGCGCCTTCATCAGTTGCTGGGCGCTGATCTACGGCAGCCGCTGGCTTACCCCGCGCCTCGTCACTGCGCTCAAACTGGCATGGGCGCGGCTCCCAGAGCGCGTCGCGCAGGTCCGTGAGCAGGGGAGCAGTATCCTGCGGACACCACAAACGCAACGAGTGGTGACACTGGCGCTGCTCTTTGCAGTCTGCCTGTTAGTAATTGTGCCGCCCGCGCATGGGCTGGCGACCGTCGCCCAGGCGGAAGGTTATACCAGTGAGTGGTTGCCTGGTGAGAATCACTCCCTTCAGGTGGCGTACCCTGGCTACGCCGACGCCATCTACTGGATCGAGGCGCACAGCCACGGGCGTACGACTGTCTCACTGGTTGGCCCGGAGCATGCGCTCGACTACTGGAAGCGCACACGCCAGAATTTGTTCCAGAACCGCATCCGTCTGAGCTTTGACACGCCCACACACTATAAGGATGCGACGTACATTGTCTGGCCGATGCACCTGATACAACGGCAGTTTCCCACACCGCCCGACTGGCGATCACACGTCGTAGCCACGATCAGAGGTGGTGACACCGCCTACTGCTATATCCTCTACAATCCGCATGCGACGGCGTGATGGCTACGCTATGCCCCTGTCGCGCCCATCGCTGTCTGCCCGCCTGATTCCGGCGCTGACTCAATCGCTGACTCAATCGCTGACTCAATCGCTGACTCAATCGCTGACTCAATCGCTGACTCAGGCGTCACATTCAGCACCTTATGGGGCTGCCACGCCTGCCCCTCATCGTCCCAGCGCAGAATGCCCAGGAAACGCCCATCCACCGAGTAGGCGCGCATGAGCGGCGACGCAGGTGGAGCGTCTCCGAAGCGCAGCAGTTGTCCGGTGCGCAACCACCGTTCGCTCTCCTCGGCCAGAATGACTGCGCGCCAGCCCAGCAGCGCCTCATCAGGCGCATAGAATCGCGTGCGCCATGAGCCATCGGCCAGCGCCGCTGCCAGTTCTTCCAGCGTCAGGCTTCCCGCCAGCGTGAAGGGGCCGCTGCGGGTGCGGGTGAGCGCCGCCAGATGCGCGCCCGGTCCCAGTCGTTCGCCCAGATCATAGGCCAGTGAGCGGATATAGGTTCCCTTGCCGCACTCCACATCCAGTGTCAGATCAGGCGGATTCCACGCCACCACTCGTAGCGCGTCTATGTGAATGCGCCTCGGCGCGACTGTCACATGCTTGCCCGCCCGCGCCAACGCATAGAGCGGCTGCCCATTGAGCTTGATGGCTGAATAGATCGGCGGCGTCTGCTGCTGTTCGCCCAGAAATGCTGGCAGCGTGGCAGTGATCTCATCGAGCGTGAGGGAAACGGGCGCCTCGCGCACGATGCGCCCCTCGCGGTCATAGGTGTCGGTGACGACGCCGAAACGCACAGTGGCGCGGTACGCCTTGCCGCTCTCGCTCAGATACTCCACCATGCGTGTCGCCTGGCCCAGACAGATCGGCAGCACGCCATCCGCCGCCGGATCGAGCGTACCTGCATGGCCCACGCGCTTCTGATGCGCCAGCCGCCGCACCCGCGCCACCACATCATGCGAGGTCATCCCCACCGCCTTGTTGACGCTGAAGATACCGTCAAACGCGCCTGTGACTGTCTCTGCCATAGATCCAC
>JBDTAI010000199.1:0-6678 GCA_039924685.1 Ktedonobacterales bacterium | reverse complement strand
CCAGCCCCATGATATTATCGAGCGCGAAGTCCACCAGTTCCTCGCCCGTCACGCCCTGCTCCTGCAACAGGCGGATGGCGGTGAAGAGGAAGGCGCCGGAGCCGCAGGCGGGATCGAGCAGGCTCTTGCCCGGCCCATAGCCAATCTCGCGCAGTGTCAGTTCGGCCAGCCAGTCGGGCGTATAGAACTCGCCGAGGTCGTGGCGCGTCTCTGGGTCCACCAGGTTCTGGTAGAGCTGCTTGAGCAAATCCTGATCAATGCGGCTGAGGTCATAGACGGCGAGACTGGCGACGATCTGGCGAAAGACGCCAAAGGTGATGGCGCGCGCTGCGGGGGCAGCGGTCCAGGCAAAGAAGTCCTGTTCGCCGATGTTGGCGAAGCCCAGCGACTCGAACGCGCCGCCATCTATAATGCGCTCGATCTGGTCGGCAGCGGCGCCGACGCCGAAGCGCGCCGTATAGGCCAGCAGGCGGGCGAACTGGCAGAGATAGGTATGGCGAATGAAGAGTTCATCGCTGGTCATGTCGGCGCTGCCATAGACCCGCGCCAGATGGAAGGCCCACTGCGCGCGCTTCACCTCCAGCGCGCCCGCCTCGCCCGCGCCATAGAGCGTCAGCGCCTGATGCAGCCGCCGCGACGCCGCCACAAAGGTTGGGCTGGCCAGCCCGAAGCGCCGCACGATGTCTTCCGCTGTGGGCGCGCTGCCCCGCTGGCGCAAGAGATAGGCGTCGAGCCAGAGGAAGGCCACCTGCGACGCGTCTATTTTCTCGAAGTCAATCGCATCGGTCCGCCGCAGGCCCGTCGGCTGCTGCGTGTCATCCAGCACATAGGCGCGGAAGATCAGCCCGTCGGTGAGCAGCCCCACGCACTCATCGCCATTGGGGATGGTGGTGAGGTAGTCGCGCAGTTCGCGCAGCCCCTCGGCCTCCTCACGAACCAGATCGCGCTTGAACTCGAAGATCACATCGCGGAACACGGCGTCAATCCAGCCCTTGCGAATGCGCGCGGCGCTCCTGCCGACATCCACACGGCGGTCGGCGATCTGGATGTACTGCTCCACCTCCACCTCATCGGCGCCGATGCCAAAGGCGGCGCGCAGGAAGTCGAGAAAAAGCTGGCGGCGCTGATCATGGTGCTGGTTCTCGCGCTTCGCCAGCCGCGCCCGTTCGAGGTAGGTGTTGAACTGCGCGGCAAACTGAGAGGCTGAGGCTGAAGTCGCGGTCGCTACAGGCATTCCAGCGGGTTGGCGGGCATCATTCACGGCAAGCTCCTTGACCGATGTGCGCCACACGGACGCCGACAGGTGGCTGCAACGGCAGAGCGCCATTGCAGCGCGTATGCAACCAGTGTACCGCAAAACAGCGCAGCGGGGATCGCAGCCCCACAGGGAGTGCGTCGCCGGTTGGATGGAGCGTGTGCCATCCGGCGATGCGCTCGGTCAGCCAGTTGCCTTCAGAGGAGTCGTCAGCCCAGGCGCAGCCCACAGGCGTACAGATGGCCACGGTTTCTGTGTGGCCACCTACCGCATCAGTGGGCGCCTTCACTGGCGTATACGTTGCGGGTGGGTATAGACGTTCATCGCCTCGCCACGCAGGAAGGCGACCAGCGTGACGCCGCCGGAATTGGCAAGGTCAACGGCGAGGCTGGAGGGGGCCGAGACCGCTGCAAGTATGGGGATGCCTGCCGCCAGCGCCTTTAGCACGATCTCGAACGAGAGGCGCCCGCTCACCAGCAGGATGCGCTGGCGTAGTGTGGGTAGCGCATCATCCAGCAGCGCCCGCCCGATCAGCTTGTCCACCGCATTGTGGCGCCCGACATCCTCACGCAGCGCCAGCAACACACCGGCGCCATCGAAGAGTCCGGCGGCGTGCAGCCCACCGGTGAAGCGGAAGACACGCTGCCCGGCGCGCAAGCGATCTGGCAGGGCGTAGAGCGTCTGGGGGGCAACGGTGAAGCCATCCAGCGGCAGTGGTGGCAGCGTGGCGCATGCGCTGGCGACGCTGTTCTTGCCGCAGACACCGCAACTGGCGTTCACCGCGAACTGACGGGAATAACCCGCCTCATGCGCCCGCTGCGCCAGATCGATCCCTGGTGGAGTGGCAATCGCGATCACATTGGGCGAGGGCAACCCATCGGCATCGAGGCCGGGGCGCAATGCGGCAATCTCGTCGCAGCGGGTGATTAGCCCCTCGCCATAGAGAAAGCCTGCGGCCAACTCTTCATCGTGGCCCGGCGTGCGCATGATCACCGCCAGTGTCTCGCCCATCGCCACCTGCGCGCCACCCTGCGAACCAGCGCCTCCAATTGCGCCTTGCCCGACACGCAGTTCCACAGGCTCCTCGACGGTCAGTTCGTCGTCGTCGGGCGCCGCCGCCGTTCCCCGCCAGCGCACCAGTGACGCCGTTACCTGCCGCAACGGATCAGCCTCTGAGCGAATCGCGCTGTGCAGCGCATACTCCGAAGTTTCGGGCGATTCGGCTGATCGTTTGCCCTGTTCGACGCGCATACCTTCACTGCTTTCTGGCCCTTTGGCTGAATCAAGTGGTTATCACACACGTGTTGTATTCAGTGTACTTCAGCCTGCGCCGTTCTGGTGCTCCGGCCTTTCAAGACCGCGCACCTGTCGCTCCGGGCGCGGCCATATCGGCGACCGGCGGAAAGAGCGCCCGCTCGATCAGCGTGGTGACGCTGGCGATGATGCGATCGTCGCCAATGGCTTCGTCGTGATGGGCGCTGAGGGCGTCGAGCAGAGTGAAGATGGCAAGCGCCGTTCCCTCCAAGTCGAGATGCGGCCACGTCTTGCCCTGGTCGCGCGCCAGGCGCAGTTGCTGCTCCAGCCGGGCCAGCGCATAGCGGCGGATCACCTGCTGATACGGGGCCAGTTCCGGCTCGACGGACATCAACTCCTGCCAGACATGCCGCAGCCCCGCACGCCGGCCGCCCGCGACGATGGAGGTGACGGCGGCATGCAGCGCCTCATGATGATCATGCTGATTGCCGGAGGCAAGGTCCATGCAGGCGACGCAGAGATGGGTGAAGATGTCCTCAAGTCGTTCGAGCGCCAGCGTCAGCAGAATCTGCCGCTTGTTGCGGAAGTGGTTATAGAATGTGCCGACACTGACGCCTGCCGCTGCCGCGATCTCGTCAGCCGTGGCGCCTGCATAGCCACGCTCGACGAAGAGCGCCTCCGCCGCCTTGAGCAGTGCGGCGCGCTTCTCGCGGCTGCGCGCCTGGCGGGGTGAGCGCGGCGCTTCGGCGAGTGCGGGCAGCAGCGTCTCCGTCACCTCACGCAGCGCCAGGTCCGCTGGTGTCTCTACTGTATCCGCTGTATCCGCTGTATCCGCTGTATCGCCTATCCTGCTGTTCTGCCCGTTCTGCCTGTTCTGCCTGTTCTGCGCTACTACCATGCCGTTTGGGTGGGCGTCTTGCGCGTCGTTTGCCTGGAGGAAATCGTCGTCCTGTCCACCGGTTACGCTCACTGCATCCGCTGCATCGCTGCTTTGCCGCTTTGCAGTCGCGTTCCTGGTATGCGTCTTCGAGGTCGCCATACGTCGCCGCCTCTCGCCGTCATGCGCCAGGATGGCGCCAACTCATGACCCTGTCTCTTTATGGTAGCGCATCCTGGCTGACGCCGCTAGCGTCCTGTCAAGAAATCAGGCTTCCTGCTGGACATTGAGCATGCGCAGATCCCGCATGGCCTGGTGGTTACCAAACGACATCGTCACTTTGTCGCAGAAGGCCGGTACATGTGCTTGTCGCAACGCCAACCGCTCAAGCAGGTTGCGCGCGAGTGCTTGTTTGAGGAGACCGCCGCGTGTGCTACACTGCACGCAATCTACACTGAGTGTCGTGTAGCGTTGGCTGGCGGGGGGTGATGAACATGGGGAACGGCATGATCGTTGACCGACCACCACAAGAAACGCCCGGACCAGCGCCAATGCCAGCGCCCGCCAAACCGGCGCCACATCTGACGCCGACGTATTTGTATACTCTCGGCTTTCGCGGCTACGAGGTGAAGGGCGTCGAACTGATCCTACCGCCGATCTGTTACGTCCCAAGTGGCGTCTTCGAGATGGGTGGCGATAAAACACGCATCCCGCATGCCTTTGACAAAGAAACGACGCCTTTTCCGGTACAGGTGGATGCCTTCTACATTGCGCAGCATCCCGTCACCGTGGCCGAATATGCCTGCGCCGTGCGCGCCAACGCACTAGGTGAGCCGTCTGAAGGGATTGCCTTTTCAACCACCTGGGCGCAGCAGTTGGCCCACCCCGAGTATCCCGTTACTTGTGTTAGCTCGAGAGGCGCCACTACCTATGCGCATTGGCTTGCCAAAACGACAGGTCAGCCCTGGCGGCTGCCCAGCGAGGCGGAATGGGAAAAGGCTGCCAGATGGGATGCTCAAGGCAATGGTGAGCGCGGCGTCAGTCGCCGCTATCCCTGGGGCGACGAGTTTGACGCTACGCGCTGCAACACGCTCGAGAGCGGCATTGGAACCGTGATGCCAGTAGGTAGCTACGCCACCGGCGCCAGCCCATGTGGCGCGCAGGATATGGCAGGCAACGTCAAGGAGTGGACCAGCAGCACCTACAAGCCGTATCCAACGGGGAACAGGAATAGCTACGACGACGCGAACTCCAGTGGGCGAAGAGTCTTTCGCGGCGGTTCGTATTGCCTTGATTCGCTGTCCGCGCGCACAACGTATCGCAACTATTATGATCTCGACGATATCCACCTCCGCGAAATCAACGACGACCTCGGGTTTCGTCTGGCCCTTGTGTCCCCCGGCGCTTAGAGCAACGTTCGCAACGAGTACGCAGGCGGGTGTCGGATGCCCCAATAGATGATACGCGGCTTCCCCATCCTATGCGCTACGATGCTATACTATGCCAGGCGCCCGTTGCGCATGTAACATAGCCGCTGGCAGCGCCACCAACCTGAAACAAAGCAGTATAACACAGTACAGTAAAGGAGCCGCGTCGTTATGGCCGAAGAAGAGAACTCATCGCAGCCACGCTATATCCTCGTCGCGCGTGAAGAACCCATCGCCGTCGTCACCATCAACCGCGCCGACAAGCTCAACGCGCTCAACTGGGCGCTGGTCTCCGAGCTGGCCGATGCGCTCGAAACACTCGACAACGACGACACGATCCGCTGCATGATTCTGACCGGCGCGGGCGACCGGGCCTTCGCGGCGGGCGCTGACATTGCCGAGATGTCCACCGCCAGCGCGGCACAGATGGCGACCGGCCCCTTCGAGGGTTGGGACCGCATACGGCGCATCCACAAGCCGCTGATTGCGGCGGTGGCGGGCTATGCGCTTGGCGGCGGCAGTGAGCTTGCCATGCACGCCGATATGATCGTCGCCAGTGAGAAGGCGAAGTTCGGCCAGCCGGAGATATTGCTGGGCATCATGTGCGGCGCCGGCGGCACACAACGACTGACGCGCACCATCGGCAAGTACCGCGCAATGGAAATCTGTCTGACCGGCCAGAACGTCACCGCGCAGGAGATGCACGCCTGGGGCATCGTCAACCGCATCGCGCCCGACGGCCAGCATCTCGAAGAGGCGAAGAAGCTCGCCCGGCAGGTGGCGAAGCAGGCGCCCATCGCCGCGCGCATGACCAAAGAGGCGATCCTCGCCGCGCTGGAGACGCCGCTCGAAACAGGTCTTGCCTATGAGAAACGCCTCTTCGCGCTGCTCTTCTCCACCGAGGACCAGAAAGAGGGCATGCAGGCATTCATCGAGAAGCGCCCGGCCACCTTCAAGGGACAATAGCTATGCCTACCAGTAGAATCAGTACAGGACACGACGAGGCGGTGATCCTTGCCGCCGTGCGCACACCCATCGGACGCTATGGCGGCGCTCTGCGCATGATGCGCCCCGACGATCTGGCGGCGCACGCCTTCACCGCCGCCGTCCAGGCCGCTGGGCAGGTGGGTATGCCTCGCGAGACGCTGATCCCTGCGCTGGAAGATGTGATCCTTGGCTGCGCCAACCAGGCGGGTGAAGACAACCGCAACGTGGCGCGCATGGCGCTGCTGCTCGCGGAACTGCCCGTCGAGGTGGCCGGCCAGACGGTGAACCGGCTCTGTGGCTCTGGCTTGCAGGCCGTCAACGCCGCCGCCAACGCCATCATTGCGGGCGAGGGAACCGCTTATATCGCGGGCGGTGTGGAGAGCATGACGCGGGCGCCCTACGTGATGGGCAAGGCGGAGAGCGCCTTTGAGCGCGGCGGCCCGACGCTCTATGATTCGACGCTTGGCTGGCGCTTTGTCAATCCACGGCTGGCGGCGCTGCATCACCCGTATAGCATGGGAGAGACGGCAGAGAACGTCGCCGAACGCTACTCGATCTCCCGCGCGGACCAGGACGCCTTCGCATTGGCCAGCCAGCTACGCGCCGTCGCCGCGCAGGATGCCGGACGCTTCGCCGACGAAATCACGCCAGTGCTGGCGCCCGCTGGCAAGGGCGAGACGGCGCTGGTATCGGTGGATGAACAGCCGCGCCGCGACACCACGCTTGAGAAACTGGCGAAACTCAAGCCTGCCTTCCGTGAGGGCGGCACGGTGACGGCAGGCAACTCGTCGGGCATCAACGACGGCGCCGCCGCGCTGGTGATCGCCTCACGCCGGTGGGCCGAGGCGCAGGGCGCGCAACCACTGGCGCGCATCCTC
>JBDTAI010000198.1:0-5957 GCA_039924685.1 Ktedonobacterales bacterium | reverse complement strand
GGATGCGCCTCGAAGAGCAGCGTACACTCGCCAGGAGTGGCGCCACCCAACGCCACGGCGCCCGATCCCTCGCCCACCAGCCGCTCCAAACGGGCGATGCAATGCGCCAGATCGTCCTCTGCGAAGGCGACATAGGGCAGCGCGGCGGCGAATTCCTCCGCACGCACCTCGACGCTGGCGGCAAAGCTACGCCTGCCCAGACAGCCTACCCCCTCGCGCCGCAGCAGTCGCAGCGCCACATACTCCTCACAAAAGGGATTGTCGCCGCGAATACGCGCCTCCATGAGACAATCCTCCCTCAGAGATGTAGGCTGTGGATATAGTCTGGCTGCGCACTTGACGACGCGACGTGGCGAACGATACGATGCAGTCAGATGCCGTCAGATGCAAATACGATGCAGTCAGATGCAATCATTAGCAGATAGCGACATATTCCGCAAGGGTCTGCGCATATTCGCTAGATGGTGGTGATACATCGGCATTCCGTGAAAGACCATAGCAGTGTGAGCGACCTCAACCAGTTCGAGAACAGGCGACAGCAGAACAGACGGCGGAACGAGCAGCGGCGCGCGCAAACCGCCGAAGCGCGTCCGCCGGATCAGCGCGCACATCACACCAAGCGAACGCCCAAACGATCACGCTATCGGAACTTGGCGCCAGCGCAGTCATCCACTGCAACCGGCGTTGCGGTCGAGCGGCCCTTCACCTGCGGCCACTGCCAGCGCCATGTGCCACTGCTGCCCAGCGGCGGACGCCACCGCAACCACTGCCCCTATTGCCTCTATTCGCGCCATGTGGACGACCTGCGCGCGGGCGACCGCGCCAACCCCTGTGGCGGGCTGATGCAGCCTCTCGGCGCGTTTCAGCGTCCCAACGGTGAGCATGTGATTGTCCACCGCTGCCTGGGCTGCGGCTTCGAGCGGTTCAATCGCATCGCCGCCGACGACGACTTCGACCTCGTGCTGGCGCTGCCTGTCGTGCCGCCACGCTCCGCTCCACCACGCGACCCGCAGGCGTAGGCAGTAATCACCGCTACTCCTCATACCGCCGTTTCTGGCGCCGCTATGCCGCCATGCCACTATCACTCATGCCACTATCACTCATGCCACTATCACTATAGAGTAGCGCCACACCATCTTGCGGGGTTGATACGCGAAGTTGGGCGCAGCGCGACGAGCGAAACAGCAGGGGCGTTGCATTGGCTGGCGCGCAACAACTGGCAAAAAATGGAAATCGCGGGCTTCACGCTGGATGTCGCCCAACGCACCGATGTCGGACGTACACGCGCCAACAATGAGGATAGCCTGCTGTCTGTTGTGCCGGAAGATGGGCAGGCCTTGCGCGAAAAGGGCGCACTCTTTGTCGTCTCTGATGGCATAGGTGGTCGCAACGTTGGCAAGGTCGCAAGCGCGCTGGCGGTGCAGACGGTGCGGGAATCCTTCTATTCCTCCCTTCAGGAAGACGACATCCCTACGGCGCTGCGCGATGCGTTTCAGGCGGCAAACATAGCGATCCGCCAGGCGAGCGCGCCTCGTCATGAGTTGGGCGCCACCTGCGTCGCCGTCGTAGTGCGCGATCAGACGCTTACGGTTGCCAATGTTGGCGATAGCCGCGCCTATGTGCTACACAACGGCCAGTTGCGCCAGATCACCCACGACCACTCGCTGGTTGCGCAGCTCGTCGAGTGCGGCGCCACCTGATTTACAGGTCGCTTGGCATGCCAGAGATCGAGGTTGACTGCTTCGTCGAGCCAGTGCAGGATGGCGACCGCCTGCTCCTCTGCACGGATGGATTGTCTCGTATGGTGGCGGATGCGGAGATATGCGCCATCGTCGGGCAGTACACTCCTGAAGAGAGCGTGCAGTGTCTCATCGCTTTCGCTAACGAACGCGGCGGACCCGATAACATCACAGTAGTGGTCGTGCGTGTCGCGGGCGCCGAGCAGGGATATGCTGCGGGTCATCAAGGGGACTCCGATGACAGGCATGCCGCAGACTGACCCGCTCTCCGCCGTGAAACGGGCTACGCCACCAGAGTCCGTCAGCGAACCCAGGCAAAGCGGTCAACATGACGCGCGTCGCCTGCTACGCAGAGTCGCCCTCGATATTGGCCCATTGCGCAACCATCGTGACTTTCGCCTGCTCTTCACCGGCAGAGCGGTCTCCCTCTTTGGCAGCATGATGACAGAAGTTGCCTTGCCCTATCAGGTGTACATCCTCACGCACTCGGCGCTGGCGGTTGGCCTGATCGGCGTGGCGCAGTTGGTCCCGCTGCTGCTGTTTGTCTTCGTGGGCGGCGCGCTGGCCGACGCCGTTGATCGGCGCTGGCTGGTTCAAGTGACCGAGTTCACACTGATCGGCTGCTCCTGCGCGCTACTGCTGAATGCGCTGGCGCCCGCGCCGAATCTGTGGCTAATCTACGTTGTCGCCGCGTTGGCGGCTGGCCTGTCGTCCCTGCAACGGCCTGCGCTCGACGCGCTGGTTCCGCGCCTGGTCGAGCGCAATGAACTGGCAGCCGCTAACACGTTGACCTCGTTTCGCAAGACATTGGGTTCGATTCTGGGGCCAGCGCTCGCCGGTGTGCTCATCGCTAGCATTGGCTTGCCAGGCGCCTATGGTGTGGATGTGGTGTCGTTTCTGCTCTCGCTCGTCACGCTCCGCCTGCTGTGCGCCGTGCCACCGCCGCCAGATGCAGAGCGCCCAAGCTTGCGCGGTGTGATCGAGGGGCTGCGCTATGTGCGTCGTCGTCCGGTGCTGCTGGGCATCTACCTGCTGGATTTCGTTGCGGTATTCTTCGGCTGGCCGTTCGCGCTTTTCCCCGCTCTGGCCGTAGTCTATACGCGCCATGAGCATGCGATCCCGGCGGCGACCGCGCTGGGATTGCCTCTACGCTGCGCCAGCGGTGGGAGCGTTTCTGGCCTCGCTGACAAGCGGGTGGACGCGCGCTGTTCACAGGCATGGGCTGGCAGTGATTCTGGCCGAAGGCGCATGGGGTGTTGCGCTGGCGTGTGTTGGATTGACCTCGTCGCTGCCAGTCGCGCTGGCCTGCCTTGCGCTGGTGGGCGTGGCAGATATGGCCAGCGGCGTCTTCCGGCATACACTGTCGAGCCAGATTGTTCCTGACGCCATGCGTGGCCGGGTCGTCGGCATCGAGCTGGTGTGCTATACTGGCGGCCCACTTCTTGGCAATCTGGAGTCTGGTGTGGCGGCGACGTTTCTTCCGCCGCCTGCCGCGATGCTGTTGGGTGGCGTGGCCTGCGCGCTCGGTGTAGGCGTCGTTGCGCTGGGGCTGCCATCAGTACGCCGCTACGATAACCGGCTGGGCGAAGCGGCGCCGTCAGCGCGGTGAGTGTTGTGCAGGTGTTGCACGCTCGGCAAGGAAACACGCAACACGTCGCTGGCAGGCGCTGAATCAGCCAACGAAGAACGCTTTCAGCGCCGAGACGAGCACGTCGTCAGCCGGACCATGATCCTGACCTTCCAGCGTGCGATGCTGCGCATCAGGGAGAATGTCGGTAATCTCTTGCGCCCCATGACGTAGAAAGGCATGCTGATCCACACGACCGAAAAATACTGTGCCGTCCATCACGAGTGTCGGGACCGTGACGGAAGCCCACTTTTTGAGCGTCGCCGGATCGCCACGCATGGTGTTTCCCATGATGGCGCCATCGTATGCGAGCGTGGGCGCTACTGCCTCCAGCCTAGGCCACATGGGCGATTGCCGCATCTGGGCGACCATTTCGGCAGGACTGCCCACGACTGTCATAAAGTATTCGACCGCTTCGCCCCGGCGACCCGACGCGACCAATTCAGTGAGATGTTGCGCAAAATCCTCCGGCGCAGGTGGGCGGCTGTCGTCAACGATAAATGGTGGCTCGTACAGCGCCAGCTTTGTAATACTGGCAGGCAACAGACGCGCAGCCTCGAGCGCCAGCACCGCGCCAGAAGAGTGGCCAAAGACGAACGCTGATCCCCCTGCCACGGTGATCAGGGCGCCAATATCTTCGACCTCGCGCTCGACTGCATAGGGCGCCGTGTCGCCGCTATCACCCCGGCCACGTCGATCATAGGCGAACACCGTGAAATAGGGCGCCAGTGCTGCGGCCAGCGAGGCCTCGGCTTCTCGAGTGGCGGTAGCGCCAGCTACCAGGATAATCGCTGGTCCCTGGCCTGACTGATCAAGCGCGATGGGCGTGCCGTCTTTGGAGATGACGTTTCGCATGGTGTGTCCTCTTGTCGTGTGGGATGACATGCCGCACCGTTAGGAGCGCGACTATGAAGCGGACTATGCTGGACTGTACGCCCTTTCTTTCTCAGCGTAGAGCCTGCGGAAAGCACGCCTGCAAGCCAGGGTATGCGGGTATTCACTTGTTTTCCGCCATTCGCGTTGCGCGCTCAGCCAGCCGCCGCAGCTCGTCGCGCAACTCCGGCGGCTCACGCACAACCACGGTGAAGGGTAGCCCCAAGAGCGTGCGCGCTATCCAGCCGAGTTCGCCGCCCCAACTGCGCAGCAGCACACCAGGCGTGCCATCGGGTAGCGGATCGAGCGCGGCGACTGTGGCGGGCAAGGCGTTGCGAGCCTCAGCCAGCGTCGCATCCAGCTCCGCCACCACCTGCCACCTGCCGGGAACATGCGCAATCCCCTGCTCCACCTGCGCCAGGCTATCGAAGTCGGCTGGGCGGGTGAACGTCTCGGCGCGTAGCTCGATCTGGGTGATCCTATCGAGCCGGAAGACGCGGGTATCCTGACGCAGATGGCAGTAGCCCGCCACATACCAGCGCCCGGCGCGACATACCAGCCCATAGGGATCGAGCAGCCGCTCCGTCTCAGCGCCGTCATATGCTTGATAGCGCAGCCAGACGCGGCATGTCTCGCGCACCGCCTGCCCCAGCGTCAGCACGGTCTCGCTCTGTGGAGCCGTCTCGCGGACATCGGCGGGCGCATCGTCCACCAGCGTCACTGTCTCCTGCACCAGACGCACCCGTTCGCGTATCGCCGCAGGCAACACACGCTCCACTTTGGCCAGCGCCCCCTCGGTATCCGCCGCCGACGCGATGCCCAGTCCCAGCCGCCGTGCCGCGCGTAGCCCCAGCGTCACCGCCAACGCCTCATCCTCGCTGAACATCAACGGTGGCAGCTTGAAGCCCGGTCGTAGTCGATATGCGCCATAGCGACCCCGGATCGTCTCGACCGGAATGCCCAACTCCTGCAGCATGGTGATGTAACGCCGCACCGTGCGCTGATCCACTTCGAGGCGTTCGGCCAGTTCTGGTCCGCTGATGCGCACACGGGCCTGCAACAACTCCAAAACGGTCAGCACGCGCGTTGTCGGATGATACATCGCCAGCCACTCCCCACAGTGTGTAATACGGGCGCATTCTGTCCGCATTGTATGGCACACTCTACATGATTGACAATTCTGTGCGGAATGCGGAAAGGGGCGACAGATGGCGGAGCAGGCGACACAGGCGGAGGCGCCAGAACATGCAGCGTATCCGGCGAACGAGACGGCGCTGCTGGTGATTGACGCGCAGCTTGGGCTGCTGGGCGAAGAATATCCCAACGAGAAGGTCGTGCTGGATAATATCGGCGAACTATTGGAGCGAGCGCGGACGGCTGGCGCCCCTGTGATCTATATGCAGCACGACGGCGGCCCTGGCCATCCGTTAGAACCGGAAACGCAGTACTGGCCAATCAATCCACTGGTTGGCGCGCGTGAAGGCGAGTTGGTGCTGCACAAGCGCGCCTCAGACAGCTTCTACGAAACGCCGCTGCGGCAGGAACTCGATGCGCTCGGTATCCAGCGGCTGGTGGTGACGGGCGCGCAGACGGAGTTCTGTGTGGATACGACCTGCCGACGCGCCAGCAGCGAGGGTTATGACGTGACGCTGGCCGCCGACGCCCACAGCACCGGCGATAGCAACGGCCTCAGCGCGCAACAGATCATCACCTGGCAC
>JBDTAI010000197.1:0-4335 GCA_039924685.1 Ktedonobacterales bacterium | reverse complement strand
CCGACACTTTGAGCAACTGCTGACGAGTGGTGAATGAACCGTTGGTCTGCCGATAGCTGACGATGTTGTCAGCGATACGCGGCGTGATGCCTGATACTGCGCGAAGTGACTGGACCGAGGCGACATTGACGTTTACCCCTGCAAAGTTGACGCACGACACTACCACACGCTCAAGTGTGGCGGCCAGCGCCTTCTGATCCACATCATGCTGATAGAGACCGACGCCGACGGCTTTGGGATCGATCTTCACCAACTCTGCCAGCGGGTCTTGCAGGCGGCGGGCAATCGAGATTGCGCCGCGCTGGGTGGCATCCAGGTCGGGGAACTCGCGCCGTGCCGCCTCAGAAGCGGAGTAGACCGACGCGCCCGCCTCGTTGACGATCACATAGCCGAGCGCGTCCTTTGCGGCGCCCATGCGCTCAAGCTCACCGATCACCTCGGCCACCAGTTGCTCGGTCTCGCGTGAGGCCGTGCCGTTGCCCATCACGATGGCGCCGATGCGCTGCTTCGCCACCAGCGCCTTGAGGGTCGCTTTGGCCTCCTCCCAGCGATTCTGTGGCGCATGCGGATAGACCACGGTGAATTCGAGGTAGTTGCCGTTCTCGTCTACCACGGCCACCTTGCAGCCGGTGCGATAGCCGGGATCGAGCGCCAGCACGCGCACGCCACGCATCGGTGGTTGCAGCAGCAAGTTACGCAGATTCGTGGCAAAGACGCCGATGGCGTGCTCCTCGGCCAGCCGCGTCAACTCTGCTCGCGCCTCGCGCTCCAGGGCGGGCGCCAGCAGCCGTTTGTAGCCATCCTTGATCGCCTCATCGAGTTCACTGGCAAATGGCGAGGCCGGATCGGGCTGGTACGAGTTCTGGATTAGCGGCAGGGCGCGCTCCGGCGGCACGTCTATTGCCACGCGGATCACATCCTCGCGTTCAGCGCGGTTGAGCGCCAGCGTGCGGTGCGGCGCCAGTCTGGTGATCGGCTCATCGAAGCCATAGTACATGCGATAGACGCCGCGCGGGTCCTTCTCGGCGGCGCGTTCGGGGTCCACCGTCAGTTTCGCGGTAACGCTCGCCTCCCGGAAGGTCAGGTTGCGCACATCGCCGCGCACGGTGGCATCTTCCATCACTGTCTCGGCCACGATGTCGCGCGCGCCCGCCAGCGCCGCTGTCGCCGACTCTACGCCCGACTCAGCGTTGACATAGGGTTCAGCCGCCGCCAGCAATGCCGAGCTGGGTGAGCCGGGAATATGCGCTTGCCGCAGAATCAGGTCGGCCAGCGGCTGCAATCCCCGTTCGCGGGCCACACTCGCCCGTGTCTTGCGTTTGGCGCGATAGGGTAGGTAGAGGTCTTCGACGGCCTGCAAGCTGGTGGCGGCAAGAATCGCCTTGGCCAGCTCGCGGGTCAGTTTGCCCTGCTCGGCGATCAGCCGCAACACATCGCTCTTGCGCGCATGCAGCGCCCGCAACGCCTCGGCGCGATCGGCGATGGCCTGAATCGGTACCTCGTCGAGTCCGCCGGTCGCCTCTTTGCGATAGCGCGTGATGAAGGGGACCGTGTTGCCAGCGTCGAGCAGGTCGAGTGTCTGCGTCACCTGTGTCGGCCGCAACGTGAGGTCAGATGCGATGGTCGCAGCTAGCGTAGCGAGGGCCAGCGACTCCGGGAAGCCGACCTCTTCGAGCGTAATGGCGCCTGCGCTGGAAACGGATGTGGAAGGGATGGATGTATCTGACACGCGCTATATCCTTCGTTTCTCGTGCTATCTTTTGCTTTCTCGTGTTGCTCATGTATGGCAAACGGACGGCGCACACCCGGCGACATAGAGCGGGCGACGCTTTGCCAGTATAGTCCATCTATAGCCCATCTGCTACAGCGCGCTTGCGCGAGGCGCCCGAATAGGCCATACTGGCGTAGTGAACGCATGGCGCACGGAATCGTTGTAGTGGCATCCACCGGACGCCAGCCGTGGAAGCGCCATCACTTCTATTGGTGAGCATGAGCCGTTCAGGGTAGGCAGATATGCCAGAGCCAGTTGAGAGAACGCCACAGGGCGTCGAGCAGCCAAGTCTCTTCTTTCCCGAAGAGGCGCTGATCGCCGTGGCGCCGCCGCCTGCGCTTGTCGTGATGCCGACGCTGACGGACGCCGCGCCGCTGGGAGCCTGCCCGCTGCCCTACCAGGACTACCTGAGGCGCACCGACCACTCAGCCTATACGATCACCTGCTTCCTCTCTGATCTGCGCATGCTCACCGAATATGTAGGCCGTGACACACCACTGCGGACGCTGACGGCGAAGCGGCTTGGTGAGTGGCTGGGGTATCTGCGTTTCGAGCGCGGCAATGCGCCCGCCCCCAAGACGATGGCGCGGCGCATCACGTTTTTGCGTAACTTCGGACAGTGGCTGGTGACGGCGGGAATTCTGAAGACCGATCCGACGGCGCAGATCGCCATCGCCCGCCCGACGCCGCCACTGCCGGAGCTGCTCTTCGAAGACGAGGTGGGCCGCCTGGAAGCCGCCGCCGCTGAGGATGTGCGCTGCCACCTGCTGGTGATGTTGCTGCTCACGGCGGGCCTCAAAAAAGAGGAAGTGATGGGACTTGCGCTTGGTCACATAGATGTCTCCGACCCAGAGCATCCCGCTATCGAAGTGCATTTTCCCCATCAGGCGCGGCGTCGGCGTGAGCGCCGTATGGAGTTGCCCGCTGCCTGGACAGCCATCTATCAGCGCTACGTCGAGAGGTATCACCCACAGGAGCGACTCTTCGAGTGTACCGACCGCAACCTGAACTACGTGTTGGTAGCGGCGGTCAAGCGCGCTGGCATCGAGAAGCGTGTCACGCTGCAACTGCTGCGCGACATCTACGCCGTGCGCCAGTTGCGCGCCGGGGTTACGATGGAGACATTGCGCGAACGGCTGGGTCTCTCCGAGGAAGCCTGGTACGAGATCGCCGAAAAATATCGCAAGCTGGCCTTTCCAGCCTAGCGCGCCATGGGGGACTTTAGTCCCCTGGTCCGCCCGTGCTCCGGCCTTGGAAGGCCGGAGCAAACGACTAACACGCTCGTGCGCCGACCCTACAAAGCCACGATTCCAATAACCACTCCCAGGAGGACTATACGGATGCCCCTTTCGCCTGCGCCTCTCATCCCTGGTACATCGCCATTGCCCACGCCGGGCCAGCGTCCACCCGACCGACGCGCGTTGCGTCTCGGCGCGTTCGTCGCGCTGCCGGTGCTGCTTGTGGCATTTGCGCTCGGGCCGTTCGTCCTCAACCCGCTGGTTTTTCTCACCCCCCGCTTTCAGGCGCAGGCGGGCAGTGGTGTCCCCCAGAGCGGCGCAGCCCCCTTTCAGGGATTCGTCTTTAGCTGGACACGCCCGCAACGTGGCGGCGGCTATACCACACCTGCCTCGCTGCAAAACATGCGCTCACAGGCCACCCTGTTCCACATGAATACGGTGATTATTCCTGTCGTGGCCGATATGCCGGTCCGCAGCGCCACGTATGTCGCCTGGCATGACAGCGACAAGAACGACATCCATACACTGCCCCAGAGCGACTATGTGCAGGCGATCAAAGATGCTCGCGCCGCCGGGCTGGTTCCCATTCTGGAACTGGTGGTGAAGCAGCAGGACCAGGATTCTTTCGGCGACGACAGTTCGACGCTGGTGGGCAAGCCCTGGGCAGGGGAAAAGGGGTCAATCACATTCGTCAACGGTTCGGTGCTGACGCTCGAACGTGGCTGGTTCGACAGCTACACCGCCTTTGCGGTCGCCTATGCGACGCTCTCGCAGCAGTACCACCTGCCATACTTCATCATTGGCGACGACCTCACAAGTGTCACCTACGATACATCCAACACGACAGCGCAAGCCGATCCCGGCGGCATTGATCATGGTGTGCCGGGCGAGAGTTTTCCCAACTGCTCTGGCAGGCGCGACTGTGAGTGGCGGCATGTGATCCATGCAGTGCGTTCGCCGGGCTACGCGACGTTCATGGGCCACCAGTCTCGCACCGGTGGCGGCTATACGGGTCAACTGATCTACGCGGCCAACTGGAGCGGCGCCGATCAGGGTGATGCCAGTAGCCCAGAGTTCGAGGCGATTAGCTGGTGGGATGCCGTGGACATCATTGGGGTTGACGCCTACTTTCCACTGACGCAGAACCTTGCAGCGCCGGGCATCCAGACGCTGCAAAGCGCCTGGCAGGGTGTCGGTCAGGACCTTGCCTTGAAGCAAGGGCAGAGTGACATCTATGATCGTCTGGCAAAGGTCGCCGCACAATACAACCGGCAGATACTCTTCACAGGCGCAGGCTATGCCAGTTCGCCCGGCGCCAATAACAAT
>JBDTAI010000196.1:0-4882 GCA_039924685.1 Ktedonobacterales bacterium | reverse complement strand
CTGGGCGGCTATGGCGGCGGCGATCACATCTTATCTGTTGACGCGCTGGCGCGCCTCGTGGCAACCCGGCAGGTGAGGTTCTTCCTGTTGCCAACCGCAATCGTGGCACATGAGAAGGCTGTCCTCGCGCAGATCGCTGGTGGCGTGCATACACTGTCGGGGGGTCGCATCAGTCGGCATTTTCGACCTCTCTCCCGCAAACGCAGCGGGCCGGGTGAACTTATCCGCTGGATTATCATGCAGTGTGCGCCTGTGCCACAACAGGCGTGGGCGTCATCAGGCGCCCACAGAACAAGACATGGCGCAGGAAGTGGACACAGCGCCTTTGTACTGTATGCCTGTCAGGCGCCATCGCCACCTCAAACCAGGCATACTCCCGCAAGCGGCGCTATTCACACCAGAACATACCCACGCGCCAGGAGATAGCGCCTACCCTTTTCAAGCAGACGCGGATGTGACAGGTTTCACCACAACTGGCAATAACTGGCTCATGTGCAAGGAGCGCGAGATGGCGGCGATCAAGCTCTATGCGGCGCTCGCCGAGTGGTGGCCGCTGCTCTCGCCTGTTGATGAGTATGCTGACGAGGCGGCGTTCTTCCTCGATGTGCTATCGCGCCATTACGCTAACCATCCCAGTGACCAACGACGAACACTGGTCGAGTTCGGTAGTGGTGGGGGAAGCAATGCCTTCTACCTCAAAGCCCAGTTCGACATGACCCTGGTTGATCGCTCACCTGAGATGCTCGCGGTCAGCCACATACTCAATCCGGAGTGTGAACATCTTGTGGGCGATATGCGCTCGGTGCGCCTCGGACGTTGTTTCGATGGAGTCTTCATCCACGACGCGATTGACTACATGACGACGGAGGCCGATCTGCGCCGCGCCATCGAGACCGCCTACACCCATTGCGCGCCTGGTGGGGTCGCGCTCTTCATCCCGGATTATGTGCGTGAGACCTTTGCGCCGACCACAGAACATGGCGGTCGGGATGGGGAGGATCGGGCGCTCCGCTATCTGGAATGGCAGTATGACCCGAATCCAGCGGACACGATCTACACAGTCCACTTCGCGTTGCTGCTGCGTGAAGGGGACACAGTCCGCACAGAGCATGACCAGCATGAAAACGGCCTGTTTGCCCGCGCTGACTGGCTGCGGTTACTCCATACGGTCGGGTTCGCGCCGCAGCGCCTCTCAGATGCGTATGGACGCGACATCTTTGTGGCGATGAAATCCCGATAAACACAAATGCCCTGGGCGCTCAAAAATGGGCGTTCAGGGCATCATACTTATGTGGGGTGACTGACGGGGATTGAACCCGCGACCTCCAGATCCACAATCTGGCGCTCTGCCGATTGAGCTACAGTCACCATAGGCACAGGGGATGCGCGTGTGCTTCGCTTTAGTATAGCCCGCTGCATAGGCGCTTGTCAACGCCGATCAACATTCCAACATTCGCCACCGGCTGATGAGCTACTGATACGCTGTTCGCACTGATAATCTGTCTTGTCCACTGTCTTGCCGATAGTCTCGACTATTGTCCAGCGCGCGCAAACGCGCTATGATATAGAGGCAGGATGTGTGATTGAATGGGCCTGAACGGCCTCTCTCACCAACCCTGTCAAAAACCTGCTCAATCAGGCGAATCTGGCGCGCCGACTAGTACATCGCCTGTGTACACAGGCAACGAACAGCAACAAACAACAGCGGAAGGTGGTGGGCCTCGCATGATAAGGCACGAGGTCATTATTCGTATCAAACCGGATACCAATCGGGAAATCATCGAAGGCGTTTTACAGGAAGCGCGTGACCTGCTGCGCGAGATTCCTGGCGTGGAGCGCGTGCGCTACGGCGTGAACAACGCCCCCACCTATCGGCATGCCATGCTCGTGATCGAGCTGACCGATGAGCCGACCTTCCATCGCTTCACCCGCCATCCACAGCATGCCCGCGCCGTGCGACTGATCAATCGGCTGGCGGAGTCGTCCTGCGTCGGCAGCTTCCTGGTGCGCTCCGGCAAACGCTAGCGCCAGACCATCCGCGCTGACACACCATTCCCAATAAGCAGACGCTAAACAGACACAATCGCATACGCTCACGTTGACGCCATCGCCAGCGGACTCCTCCGCTGGCGATGGTCTTTTTGCGCCCATTTTTCCGATGCGTCGTTCCAGTCGTTCCAGTTGTTCCAGTCGTTCCAGTTGTTCCAGTTGTTCCAGCATGGCAGCCTCAACCCCACCAGGACACGCGAGCGTAACGAGAAGCGAGCTAGAGTGAGTGGAGTTGCCGCCCGAGACCGACAGGCCAGACGCCCCTACAACCATTCGGAGTTTTTCTATGGCAGACATGCACGCGACGCCCACACGCACCGCCTCACTCTGGCGCAACCGCGACTACCTGCTGCTGTGGGGTGGTCAAGCGATCTCCAGCATTGGTTGCGGCGTCACCCAGATCGCGTGGCCGCTGCTAACACTTGCCGTCACGCGCTCACCTGCCCAGGCGGGTTTCGTCGGCGCCGTGCGCGCGCTCATCTATGTGCTGCTGGTGTTGCCCGCTGGCGCACTGCTCGACCGCTGGGACCGCAAGCGCGCCATGATCCTCTGCGCCAGCGGATGCGCGCTCGTGCTCGTCAGCATTCCGCTGGCGCTGGTCTTCGGCCATTTGACGCTGGCGCATATCTATCTTGCCACGCTCATCGAGGGCGCGCGCAACGTCTTCTTCTCGGCAGTCTCTGGCTCTTTGCGATCTTCTGGTCGCTGCTGATCGTCTGGCCGACGCCGCTGGGCATGGGCGTCGCCACCGCGCTGATCTTCTTCGCCGCGCCCTTCTACAATGTAGCCTATGTCAGTCGGCGACTGGCGCTCACCCCCGATGCGCTCCAGAGCTGGGTGAATAGCGTGGCGCGACTGATCGGGTTTGGCGCAGCGCCCGTCGGCGTGGCCGTCACTGGTGTGCTGCTCCAGCGCATCGGCCCGACGCCCACCGGGATCCTCTTTGTCGCCGGTCAGGTAATCGTCGCTCTCGTCGCCCTGCTCATCCCCGCCATCCGCCACGAATGACTATTGCTCTACCCGCTCGACGTGGCCGAAGCGCACACGGTAGAGCGCGCCAGTCGCCAGGGCATCGGGTGGCAGGGTGGTGGTGTCGGTGGTGGTGAGCAACACCTGATCGAGTCCGGCGACGGCGGCGAGCAGATCGGCGCGGCGCTGGGCATCCAGTTCGCTCAATACGTCGTCAAGCAGCAGGATCGGCTGGTCGCCGGTCTCCGTCTCGATATATTCGAGTTCCGCCAGCTTCAGCGCCAGCGCCGCTGTGCGCTGCTGCCCGCGTGAGCCATAGGTCGCCAGGTCCACCCCATCCGCCAGAAAGGCGAAGTCGTCGCGGTGCGGGCCAAGCACATTGGCGCCCTGGGCAATTTCGCGGCGGCGCAATTCACCCAATCGGGCGCGTATATCCGCCGCCACCGTTGCATCGTCCACATCCAGAGAACCATCATAGGCCGGACGATAGACCAGCCGGAAGGCGGCCCCATCCACATCCAGCAGCGCATCGGACAGGGCGAGCCGCTCCAGCTCACGGTCGCCAGTCAGTTCGCCAACGTGGCCATCAGCCCGTTCTTCGCGGGTGAGCGCGGCATAGACACGGCGGGCGGCGATCTCGGCGCGCTCCAGGAACTCGGCGCGGGCACGCAGAATCGGCGCGGCAAGGCGGGCAAGCTGCTCATCCCAATAGGCTAGCGCGCGCGGATCGTCCTTGCCCTCACGAATGGCGCGCAGCAAGGCGGCGCGCTGTGTGATCACCTTCTGATATTGACTGAGCGCGCGGCAATACGGCGGGTTGGTCTGGCAGAGCGTGAGATCGAGGAAGTGGCGGCGCTGCGAGGGCGAACCGATCACCAGATCGAGATCGGTTGGCGCAAAGACCACTACCGTCACCTGCCCCAGCAGGTCCATTGCGCGGCGCGGCGTCCCGTTGATGCGCACTCGCTTGCGAAAGGGAACCTCCGGCGCGGGTGGCAGGGATGGCGCTGGCGGTAGCACATGCCCTGCCCCTTCCGTGCGAGGATGCGGCGTAGTGGGTTGCGGCGCATTCTGCCCACTATCCGCAAGGATCACCTCCACCTGGAGCGTATCCGCACGGCGCACGACATCGCCTTCGAGGCGCGCAAAGTGACCCGTCGCGCCCCAGCGCACCACCTCGCGCTCACTGGACGTGCGGAAGGAGCGAGTAGTGGCGATCAGGCTGACGGCCTCGAGCAGGTTGGACTTGCCCTGCGCGTTGCGGCCGGCGAAGATCACCAGCCCCGATGGCAGCGGCAAATCAAGCTCAGGATAGTTGCGAAAGTCCATCAGGCGCAGTCGCTCGACGCGCATGCTCGTCACTCCTCAAAGCCAACTCGCGGCCCTTGAAAGGCCGAGTGCGGATGGGGACAGGATTGTAGTCCCTGGGGGTTATATCACCACACATATTGTACCCATTCTTGCGCACTCCTTCCCGCCTGGATCAGCGCCAGATCAGCCGATGATGGGCTGGATGAGCGTATGATGAATGAATTGTCACCAAGAAATGGCGATTTCACGCGCTATTTGCCACTTTTCTGACGAAACTGTCATCAAAGCTGGCGTAATGTTCATGCAGGTGAACAGAGGAGTCAGCTATACTCTCTTCAGTGGTTACGGCGTGTGGGGTTGTGGTGATGGGCTGGACATAGACAGCCGCATGTGGATGTGTGGTGTGGTGGTGGCGCCGCTGGCTGTCTTGACGTAATCATGCGCAGATCGCCCTTCGTGCATTGTCTGAATCCAGACGACGCGAAGGGCGTTGTGCTGTCCTGGCGGGTAGCTCTCGCCGCCTATCAGCGCCTATCATCAGCGCGGCTCGACC
>JBDTAI010000195.1:0-4924 GCA_039924685.1 Ktedonobacterales bacterium | reverse complement strand
CCGCGCGCTGGTAGCGTTCCACCTCGGCCCGTTGCTTGCGCAGCGCCGCCATCTGTCGGTCGAGGTCATGCAACCGCTCGTCAACCAGCGCCAGCAACTCCTCGCGGACCGTGGCGCACCGCGCTGTATCGGTCACGGCCAGCAGCGACCGCGCCGCCGGAAGGGGCGCCCCCAGCGAACGGATACGCTGGAGCAACGTCAGTCGGTTGACATCGGCCCGTGTATAGCGCCGGTAGTGGTTCTCGCTGCGCGCTGGCGTTGGCAGCAGCCCAACGCTTTCATAGTAGCGGATGGTCTTCGCATGCACCCCGGTCAGTCGCGCGATCTGCCCGATGGTGAACTGCGCATCCTCTGCCGCCACAGGGCGATTCATGCGCGCTCGCGTCTCCATTGCGTTCACGCTCATAAACACCACACTCCGTTTCTGTAGCCGATGTGCGCCGACCGACGCCGACGCCCCTTAACAACGAGGATACACCTTCCCGTCGCTGGAAGGTCAAGGGTCTCTTCACACCAATTTTCATTGTGGCATGTGTTCAGGCGCCATATGGGCAAAAGTGAGCAGTTGGCGCAATCTGGCGCTCATGCTGAGTAGAGCTTGCCAGTCGGCGCCCTACTTGCTTTAGCTGTAGGCAGCATCGTGAGCAGCACTGCACTACGCCGTTCAACATCGTTCGGCGCACACCCGAAATCAGAAAGGACTAGCGTCATGCTCTTACTACGCCACCTGATCGGCAGTTTCTTCCACGCCTTCTTCCGCATTGTCGTGACCGCCATCGTCTGCGCCGTCATTGCAGGCGGCGTGGCGCTTGGCCTGGCCTACACCATGGCAAGCCATCAGTGGCCGCCCTCCACGCTCACAGAGATCGCCGCAGTCGCGTTCGCTGTGCTAGCGGCATATGCCGGTGGCATCACCGTGCTGGTGCAGGAAGCAGTACGCGGTGTAAAATCCGCCGAACGCGAGGTTGCGCACGCCGTCTAACTGCCTGCCAGGCTGCGACATCGCATCGAAAAGTCACCGCGCAATCACTTGATCGCGCAGAGCGGCGAGCGCGGCAGGCAGTTCACGCACATGTGGCAGAATGACATCCGCCCCACGCTGCTCAAACGTCGGCGCGGTCGCGTCGCTTGCCACCATCACCGCCAGCGTTGGTATGCCCCAGGCGCCGATGCTGGCGGTTTTTGTCGTGTTGGCCGTATTCACCTCCATAGCGCGGTAGCGCAAGACGAGATCGAGGTCGTCAGTGGTGTCGCCACTATAGAGCGCGGCCCATGCGTTCAGGTCACGCAGGGCATGCGCCAGCGCCAGCGGGTTCGGCTTGCTATAGTGGACGCCGGTGAGGATCAGGCTGAAGGGTGAGCGCCCGAACGCGGGTGGTGGCGCCATAGCATCAACGCCACCCACAGCACCGCCCGCGACATCAATGATGCGCTCCACCTGCACATCGCTTGCCGACACAAGTTCATCCTCCAGCAGACCGCTGGCGGCCGTGAGCCGACGCAACACATACGCCACCTCCGGCGGAATACGACCGGTAATCACACCGAAGTGGCGGATACCCTGGACGCGCAACGCTGGCAGCAGCGCAGGCTCCAGCAACATGCGTTCGTTCTGGACAACGCCAGGCGCGGCGGGGGCATACAGTGGCGTGTGGCCATAGAGGTCGCGCACGAGATCGGCGCCCCAGTAGCACTCATCATGCGCCCAACGCGCCACACCGAGATCGGGAATGGCGCTGGCCGGAACCGTCGCATGCAGCCAGACGACCCCACCGCGCCCTTGATGAGTAGCTTCGGCAGCAAGCGCCGCCCACTCCGCCAGCGTGCAAGCTGCTTCGGGTTGACCACGCCACTCACGTGCACGTGCCACGCAGAGCGCCGTCAACGCCTGGGTCAGATACCAGTCGTTGTTGAAACCACCCGCGAGCTTGAAGTGGATGACATCAGCTGTCGTCACCCGTGACGTATCTGGCAGAGCTGAGGTATCCAGCGGCTCGCCCAGGATCAGGCGCGTCAGTCGTTCGGTTGCGGCGATCACCGAGCGGCGATAGGAGGCGCTGGTATCAATCAGCACGCCATCAATATCGAAGAGCGCGGCATCGAGCCACTTCCCGGCCCGCGCTAGTTTGCCCAACGCCGGCAGATGCGCCAGGTCCGGGCGTATCCAGAACATCCACTACCTCCGTGTTGCTTCACCCCTAACTGATCCGTCTCCATCAGCGGTCGCCAGCCATATGCTATACTGCTTGCATCCCGCAGAACAGGTGCGCGCATCCACCCAGATAGCATAGCATGCAACAGAGAGGCAGGCGCGAATCGGCGATATGGACCAGGGGATCAAACGTCTCCTGTGGTGTGCTGACTACAAATAGTGTAGGATTGTTGCCACTAATCCCATTCACCCAGGGGCAGCACATAGCGTTACACGACGCTACCCGGCTTGCCCTCGAAAGCCACTTCACTCCAGTGTCCGACGACATCATACAATCACTCGATCAGGCGGATGCAGCCCGTCTACGCGATGTGCTGGCGCATATCGGCGTTGAGACGCTGGAGCAACTGCACGCCCGCATCGAGCAACAGCCATAGAAAGCCTTCAGATGAGTGAACAACTGGCAGGTGATCAGCTAGATAGCGAAACAGCACGCGCCCGACGGCTCTATGACCGTGAGGCGGACAGGTTTGATAAAGGCATGGACTTCTCGGAGCGTGTACTCTTTGGCGATGGACGCCGCTGGATCTGCTCGCAGGCCACCGGCGACACACTGGAGATCGCGCTGGGAACAGGCCGTAACCTGCCATTCTACCCACCAGAGGTGCAGCTGACTGGCATCGAGTTGAGCGATGCAATGCTGGCGATTGCCCGTCGGCGCGCCGACGAACTGAAGGCGCACGGCGCAGGCGCCGAGATTGCGGAACTGCGCCAGGGCGATGCGCAGTCGCTTCCCTTCGCCGACGCCTCATTCGATACAGTCGTCTGCACACTGGCGCTCTGCACTATCCCTGATGATCGCCGCGCCATCACCGAGGCGTACCGTGTGTTGCGGCCCGGTGGGCGCCTGTTGCTGCTGGAACATGTGCGCAGCCCCAACCCGCTCGTGCGGACGGTGGAGCGCATCATCGAGCCGCTTTCGCTGCGGATGCAGGCCGACCACCTCACCCGCGATCCAGTGGACTATCTGCATGCAATGGGCTTCGAGATCGAGCGACTGGAACGCGCGAAATGGGGATTCGTCGAGCGACTGAGGGCGCGCAAACGCGACTGATGCCACTACCCCCATCCTTCACTGGCAATTTCGGCGGCGTCTTGACATGCCCTTTTGCCCATGCTATATAATTGAGTGGATAACCAATTATGCGACGGGGAGGTAACGGCGCCTATGCCACGCAAGCCTGCCATTCCCGGTGTAGACCGCCGCCAGCAGATTCTCGAGGCGGCGCTGGCGGTCTTTGCCGAGCAGGGGCTTGATGGCGCGACCACGCAGGAAATCGCGTCGCGGGCAGGCGTGGCGCAGGGGTTGATCTACTTCTACTTTGCCAGCAAAGCCGACCTGCGGCGGATCGCTTTCGACCAGTATGCGCGGGTGGCGCTGGCGCAACTGGATGAGCGCCCGCCACTGCTTGACGGCGTGGCGGCGGACGAGGCGCTACAGGCGACGCTGACGCGGATTGTGGAGGTGATGAGCGCGCCACATACCATCAGCCTGCTGCGCATTATGACTCGCGCCGGGGCAGCCGGACCGGATGAGCATGGGCGACCGGTAGCTGGCAGCGACATTGATGTGGATGCGTTCGCCATTCGCATCCATGCCGAGGTGCGCGACATGCTCGACAGATTGGTGGGGCAGGGTGTCCTGCGTCCGGTGGATACGTGGGTGGCGGCATACGTCGTGGCAAGCAGCCTGGTGACGATGACGATCCAGTGGGCGTATAACGAACCGATCTTCGCGGCGATCTCACGTGAACGGATGATAGAGACACTGGTGGGCATGCTCACTGCCTGGGCGGCTACGCCATCACCCGATGTCACTGCCGTATGAGAGCGCAACAAGCGCCAGTTCGCTTTCCAGCTGACCGCATGCGCCGCAGAGGCAATTATTGAGCGACAACAGCTACATGACGCAGAACAGGCGTGTTTTTGCGCCTTTGGAATTGGTTGTGCTACCAATTCTTGACGATTACAGAGCCGCCAGCAACGACTGGCGCATAACCTGCGATTGACGACGATCACTGATCCAGAAGGAGATTCATCACCATGCCGGATACGACATCTTCGGCTCCAGATGCACAGGCGCACCAACCTACAGGGAATATCCCTGGCGGGGCTGCCGGAAACGCGCCCACGCATGGCCAAGGCGGCAGGGGCGGCGCACGGAGGCTACACGGTGTCGCGCTCTATAGTGTGCTGACGGCGCTGATGCTGACGCTGCTGCTGGAGGCGCTCGACCAGACGATTGTGGGAACGGCGCTGCCACGCATCATCGGCGAACTCAACGGCTTCGACCGCTATACCTGGGTGGTGACGGCATATCTGCTCGGCACTGTCACCGTCACGCCGATTGTCGGCAAACTCTCGGACCAGTTTGGCCGCAAATGGTTCTTCGTGGTCGGCGTGATCCTCTTTCTTGTCGGCTCTGGCCTCGCTGGCGCCGCACAAACTATCGATCAATTAATCGCCTTCCGCGCCTTGCAGGGCATCGGCGCTGGCACAGGCATCGCGCTGGTCTTCACGGTGGTTGGCGACATCTTCTCGCCCGCCGAACGCGCCCGCTGGCAGGGCATCTTCGCCAGCGTCTACGGCTTTTCCAGCGTGGTTGGCCCCACGGTGGGCGGCTGGCTGACCGATCACGGCCCGCTGGTCAATGGCTTCATCACCGACGCCTCGCGCTGGCGCTGGGTATTCTACGTCAACCTGCCACTGGGG
>JBDTAI010000194.1:0-3549 GCA_039924685.1 Ktedonobacterales bacterium | reverse complement strand
GTCGTTGCGGCCCAGGTCCACCAGCATCACATGCTCGGCGCGCTCCTTCTCGTCGGCGCGCAGATCGGCTTCGAGCGCGGCGTCTATCAGTGGATCGACGTCACGGCGGCGCGTGCCTGCGATGGGGTGGATCGCCACAGCGCCATCCTCCACCCGCACCAGCAGTTCCGGCGAGGCGCCAGCAATTGCCATGTCATCCAGCGCGAGGTAGAACATATACGGCGATGGGTTGATCGACCGTAGCGCGCGATAGACCGCGAAGGGCGGCGCCTCGGTTGGGCGCGCAATCCGCCGCGATGGCACCACCTGAAAGCAGTCGCCCGCCCGCACATACTCCTTGATACGCTCGACCGCGCCCTCATACGCCGCTTGTGACTCCAGCGTGGAGGCTGCGACTGACCGAAGACGACGTGATCGCCGTGGGCGCGACGCCGAGTGCGGTGTGGCGCGTTGCAGCCGCCGCTCCATCACATCCAGCCGCTGCTGGGCTTCGACATGCGCCCGCTCAATGTCGCCATCCGTCGCAGCGAGATCGGCGTGGGTGAGCAGCCGTGCCGTGTGGCGCACATGGTCGAAGATCAGCAATGTGTCGCTGAAACAGAAGACCGCTTCAGGCAGCCCCAGCGGATCGTTATCGGGTATGGGGACGGTTGGCTCGAAGCGCGCCGCTGCCTCATACGCCAGATAGCCCACTGCGCCACCGTAAAATCCCTGGGTGCGCGGCATCCCCGCTACTGGCGCCACGGGACGGCGTTCCAGTTCGGCGCGAACCTCTTTCAGCGCGTCGGCGCAGGGGGCATGTTCCACCGTTCCAGCGCGAGGTCCGGACAGCCAGCGCCGCTCCGCCACGCCATCGCGTACCCGCAGCACCAGATAGGGGTTCGCGCCGACGAACGAGTAGCGCGCCAGCCGTTCGCCGCCCTCCACGCTCTCCAGCAGATAGCCATAGAGTCCACTCGCCAGCTTGAGATAGGCCGAGACTGGGGTTTCCAGGTCGGCGTCGATCTCGCGCCAGACAGGAATCAGGGTATAATTTGCCCCCACTGTGGGAGATTCCGTCATAGCAGACGAAGACGCAGGCGCTTCAGCGCGTAGCATTGTCGTCATACCTGCCTCACTTTCGGGGCGAACCTCTCTCCCAGCCTCTCCCTGTGAAGGGAGAAGAGCCAGAAGCAACTGAGCAACCTTTATGCCTACCACCCTCTGCGCTCCCTCTCCTCGCAGAAGCAGAGCCGGGGAGAGGTTTTACACCAGCCCCATACGCGACTTGACCAGCCGCAGCATCTCGTCAGCGCGAGGACGTACCTGATCGGTTCCCTGCTGAAGCAGCGCATCGAGCCGGTCGGGATTGCTGACCAACTCAGCGTAGCGTTGCTGGATCGGCTCCAGTGTCGCCACGACGCGGTCTGCCAGCGCCGCCTTGAACTCCTTGTAGCCCTTGCCTGCGAACTCCGCCTCGATCTGCTCTGTCGTCTCATTCGGGCCGAGCGCCTGATAGATCGTCAGCAGGTTGAAGATCGCCGGGCGGCTCTCATCGAAGACGATGGTGCGCTGCGAGTCGGTGGTGGCCCGCGCAATCTTCTTGCGGATCACGTCCGGCGGATCGATCAGGCTGATGTAGGAGTTGTCAGCGCCGCTCTTGCTCATCTTCTTCGCCGGATCATCAAGCGACATGATGCGTGCGCCCACCTTCCGGATCAATGCGCGCGGCTCCACGAACGTCTCGCCGAAGCGGAAGTTGAACGTGTTGGCGATGTCGCGGGTGATCTCGACATGCTGCACCTGATCCTCGCCGACGGGAACCACATCGGTCTGGTAGAGCAGGATGTCGGCGGCCATCAGCACGGGATAGGTGTATAGTCCGGCGCTGGCGGCCTCGCGGTCGTCGCCCGCTTTTGTCTTGAACTGCGTCATGCGGTTGAGCCAGCCGGTGGGTGTGACGCAGTTGAGCAGCCAGGCAAGCTCCGCATGTGCAGGAACATGCGACTGGATGAAGAGCGCGCTGCGGTCGGGATCAATGCCGCTGGCGAGCAGCAGCGCCGCAAGCTGGCGGGTGTTGGCGCGTAGTTCGGTGGGGTTCTGCGGCACGGTGATCGCATGCAGGTCCACCACGCAGAAGATGTTGTCGTAGTTATCCTGGTCGGCCACCCAGTTGCGAATGGCGCCGATATAGTTGCCGAGCGTCGGCGTGCCGGACGGCGCGATGCCCGAAAAGACGCGCTCGCGCTTCGGCTTGCCGGCCAGGCTTGCGGTTTGCGGTCGTGGCTGCGCTTTGGATTGCGCGTTTGGTGTTTTGGTGGCGGTTCCCATAGAAGCCCTGCTCCTGATTCAATGATGCACTCAACAATGCGCTTCACGACGGCTATAGCGTGCTATAGCTGGTGAAAAATCCCAACAAAAAACGCCTGCCCATCCCTATCAGGGACGAGAGGCGTTGTAACCTTCGTGGTACCACCCACATTCAAGCGAAACAGCGCGCCACTTTACGGGCCAACTGTCGCTCCTCTGAGAACGCGGGCCTGTTCGCTTCACGACTGGTGAAAGCGCGACCGACGCTCCGCCCGGCTAACGGTGGGCTATCCGGCGATACCCTACGGCGCGTGTCTTGGCGCAGTTCGGGTCGCGGCTATCAGGGCCATTTCGGCGGCGAGGTCAGCGCCGGATTCCACCCTCCCGGCTCGCTGTCGCTGCACTCGAACGCCTACTTCTCCTGATCGCGGCTGTGATGTTATGGAATTGTCTACGGCTCGTGACGAGCCTGTTCACTCCGAGTATAGCCCGAACTGCAACGACTGTCAAGAAACGTGATGTGTCTCTACTGGCGTCCAGCGGAGGCCAGCGTCCGTGTCACCCACGATGCGGCCAGGGGTGGCAATATGCGCAGCGGTCAGTAGCGCATGCTCGTCCAGCGCGTTTTGCAGCAGCCAGCGCCGCGTCGCCTGCATGGCCTCGGTGTCGGCCCACGTCACCATCCAGTCGGGATGCTCCACCTCGACGGTGGAGTGGAACAGGTCGCCGACAATGTAGAGCGTTTCGCCCTCAGACTGAACGCGCACGATCTGGTGTCCTGGCGTCTCGCCCGGCGCTGGCAGGATGTCAATTCCCTCGGCAAGCGACTGGCGCCCCTCGACTAGATGCAGCAGACCACGCGCCTGAAGCACGCCCAGCGTCCGCGCCTCCAGTGATGATGGGTCCTGCAACGCAGTTTGAAGTTCGGCGTCGCGCCAATCGGCGGCGCCCAGCTCATAGCGCGCCTGTGGGAAGGTGGGCGCGTAGCCGTCGCCAACGGGCGTCGTGGCGCCTGCATAGTGATCCCAATGCGCATGCGTGATCACCACATGGCTGATGTCTTGCGGCAGCACACCCAGGCTGGCGAGTTGGTCGGGAATCGCAAGTGGCGGCGTATAGTCGTCGAGCGCAAACGGGGAATCGGACGTGACGGTCGCCCGATAGTCGTTGGCGTCCACCAGCACGCGGGCGCCAGCATGCTCGATGTAGACGCTCAGGCTGGGGCAGAGCGTTGGCCGCTCGAAGAGTTCGGCATACTGG
>JBDTAI010000193.1:0-5286 GCA_039924685.1 Ktedonobacterales bacterium | reverse complement strand
TCGTGGCACAAAGCTCGAATGGAAGGGTCCGGCGTTGTGGGGGAGAAATCTCGTCCGCGTAGCGCGCCTGACCAGCAGCCAGGCGCCACCCGTTCACGCCCTGCGCGATGTCTCGCTCTCCATCGCGCGTGGCGAGATTTTCGGGCTGGTTGGCCCTAACGGTTCAGGCAAGACCACCCTGATCAAGATTCTGGCCGGACTGATTCGCCCAACCAGTGGCGCTGGCACTGTCGCAGGCGTTTCGCTGGAGCAGCCGGGCGAGATTCGGCGGCTGGTCTCCTATGTCTCCACAACTGGCTGGATGGGCCTGGAGTGGCCGCTAACCGCCGAGGAGAATGTGCGCTTCTTTGCCACACTCTGCGGGATGCCGGGAGCATTGGCGCGGGCGCGAACCGAGACGGCGCTACGCGATGTCGCCCTGTGGGAAGACCGCCACAAATATCCGTCGCAGCTCTCCAATGGGATGCGGCAGCGTGTCATTCTGGCGCGCGCGCTGCTCTTCCACACACCGCTCGTGTTGCTGGATGAACCAACCGTTGGTCTCGATCCCCTCACGGTACAGGCAATGCTTACGCTGCTCCAGCGCTTGTGCGCCGAGCGCGGCCAGACGATCATACTGACCGACCATCAGGCGTCCGAGATGGAGCAGGTCGCCAACCACATCGCCGTACTCGCCGATGGGGAGATCGCGCTCTACGGAACGCCCGCGCAATTGCGCGATTCACTACGTGATGTGACCGTGATCGAGATTCACACTGAGGAGATGGATGCGCCCACTTCGCCGCCGCCTGCATCCGCGCTGGCCGTCGAACATGTGGATCGCCCCGGCGCGCTGGGTGTCTGCGTCTGGCGTGTCTATGCCTGGAAGGCGCCCGACACGCTCGATCAGACACTCACATGGCTGACACAATCCGAGGGCAGGGTGATCTTCGTGGCCGAGCGCGCTCCGTCGCTGCATGATGTGTTTGCCCTGCCACGCGCAGAGATCGAGGCCCGACGCGCCGCGATGGCGCATATGCCGGGCAATCCAGCGAACTCCGCCACAGCGCAGGAAGTGACAGCGCAATGACAACATCGGCAGACCTTCACCAGAGATCAGAACGCCCTGGCGAGCCAGGCGAGCCAGCGCGATCAGCGCAGTCTGGGAGCATCACCCGCAGCGCCTGGTGGCGGGAACTCTCTGCGCTCTGGGCGTTTGGCCTGCGCGAATATCGCATCTGGCAGTCCTACCGCGTCAATCAGGCGCTCTGGATCGCCAATCTGTTCGTGACCACCCTGCTGTTCTTCCTGCTGGGCCAGACGACCGCCGGACAGGCGCAACACCTGCTGGGACCGGCCTATGGGTCGAACTATATGTCCTTCATCGTGGTGGGCATCACCGTCAACGTGTTCATCAACACCAACCTCAGCGATCCCTACATTCGCATCCAGCGCAGTTACTTCAATGGCACGATGGACCTGTTCCTGCTCAGCCCGATGTCGATCTACACGCCGCTGCTCGGCCTGATGACCAAATCACTTCTCGACGATTACCCACGGCTGTTCTTCACATTCGGCTTTGGCATGCTGTTCTTCGGCGCCAGCTTCAATTTCGCCTCGTGGCCGCTGGCGCTGGCGTTCACCGCGCTGTTCCTCGCGGCGGGCTTTGGGTTGGGGATGTTGAGCGCCAGTTCGTTCTACCTGCTCGACATCAAGAAGGGAACCGAACCGGTGCAGTTCGTCGTGCAACAGATTCTGGCGACGCTGCTGGCGGGCGCCTACTACCCTGTGACCGTGCTGCCCAAGCCGTTGCAGTGGATCGCCTGCCTAATTCCACATACATATGCCTTCGATGCGCTGCGCCGTTTGCTGGACCCAGGCGCCCATCTGGATAGCCCTGTGCTGCCAATTCAGTATGCCCTGCCCGGTCTCTCGCCACTCGCCGTGGATGGGCTGGCGCTGCTGCTCCTTACGGTGATCCTGCTACCACTTGGTGTTCTCGCCTATGGTCGCGGCATCGAGCGGGCGCGAAGACAGGGGACGCTTACACGATGGCAGTGACAGGGACAATTCTCGATGTGCATGGAATCGGCAAATCCTACCCACCACAGTCAGGACATGCGCGGGTAGCTGCGTTGCGCGACGTGGAGCTACGTGTGCAGGCGGGCGCCGTGCTTGGCCTGCTTGGCCCCAACGGCGCGGGCAAGACGACGCTCATCAAGATACTTGCCGGATTGCTACGCCCCGATTCCGGCGGTGGCAGCGTGTTGGGCTACGACCTGCTGCGCCAGCACAACCAGATTCGCGCGCATGTCGGTCTGGTGGCGCCAACCGCCGATGTTGGTATAGACAACAACCTCACCGTGCGGCAGAATCTGGAGTTCTGGGCATCGGTATACGGGCTGCATGGCGCGCTGGCGCGCTCGCGCATCGAGGAGTTGCTTGCACGATTGGGGCTCGCCGACAAGGCCGAGTTCTGGCCCATGCGAATCAGCGCCGGCCAGCGTCAGCGGCTTGCGTTGGCTCGCTCACTGCTGGCCGAGACGCCTCTGCTCTTTCTGGATGAGCCAACCAACAAACTCGACCTGGAAGGTGTGCGCTCAGTGCGCAGGATGATCGCCGAGTTGAACCGCAAGCAGGGAGTCACGATTCTGCTGACGACGCATGTGATGGAGGAGGCCGAAGAACTCTGCGGCGAAATTGCGCTGCTCGATGCGGGCAAACTGGTCCGGCGCCAGCCGACGGGAGAACTGACCCGCTCACTTCACTTGACCCGCCCAATCACGCTGGAGCTAGGCCAGGCGGAGCGACTGCCGCCGCACTGGCAGGCCGAAGTGAGTGCGCTCCCAGGGATCAGCGCTGTGACACTGGAGGGTGAGGCCACACACGGGAACCCCGATGGCGGAACTGGCAGTGTTGGTGATGTGACGATGTATGTTGGATCGGTGGACCTGCGGGCGTCCACTCCTGCGCTGCTTGGCTGGATACGGCGACACGGATTGGCGCTGCACAGCATGCGAGCGGAGCCAGTGACATTAACCGATGTCTTTTTCACGCTGGCGCACACCGAGTGAGCGCACGACCAGAAAGGAAAGGAAACCGATGCAGGGCGCTCCTGTCTCGCACCTCCCACAGACCACCAAGACGGGACATATCGCGCGCGGCGGAACAGCAGCGCGGCGGCTTCGCAGGCTTTGTGCGGGCCAGTTGGACGGCGGGCTGGCTGGCGTATCGCAACCTGCGCTACTATCCCTCCAATCTGGCGCTGGCGTGCGCACAGGAATTGACGGCAATCGGCGTGTGGTATTTCGTCGGGCGCTTTCTGAATGACAGCGCCAGCCAGTCGGTACGCCAGTATGGAGCAAATTATCTGGCGTATGTCGTCGTTGGCGTGCTGGTCAATCAGGTATGTCTTGCCGCGCTGAACGGTCCCTTCACCACCATCTCAGAGGCGTTCTGGGAGAAGCGACTGGAAACCTACCGTCTCTCCATACATGGCATCTGGGCCAATGTGCTTGGCCGCCTCGGCTGGGATGTCTTGTTCTCGACCGTGTTGCAGTGCGTGGCGCTGGCCATCCTGCTGCTGTTTGGCGGCGTCAGCCTGCATACAGCAGTCAACGTGCCGCTGGTGATTGTCGCAACCCTGCTGCTCGTGCTGGCCAATGCCGGGCTTGGCATTGCAGGCGCCAGCCTGTTCTTTCTGCTTGAAGTGAAGAGCGGCCAGGACCCGATCACCTGGGCCTATCGCTATCTGGTGATGCTGGCAAGTGGGCTGTACGTTCCGCTTGCCTTGCTGCCTGGCTGGCTTCGCTGGTTGAGCGAAATCCTGCCACAGACATATGGCCTCGCGGCGGTGCGCGAACTCGTCCTCACGGGAGCGAGCTGGCAGTCGGCGCCGCTCTGGAGCGCGCTGGTGCTACTGCTGGTCGCCGCTGTGTTCTGCGTCGCCTGCGGCTACGGACTGCTCTGGTTTGCTCTGCGCCGGGCGGAACGCGCCGGAGGCATCGGCGTCGTCGTGTAGCGCAGCCTGCCCTATCCGCCACAGACGATATGGACAATAAATACCGATACGCAAGAGCAATGGGCGGACGGCAGACTACAATCTACCATCCGCCCACTGGGCCTGGCGCCTGATATTATAACACGTCGGTGGAGTTTGTTGTATGATGGGGGATGGGTAAAAGAATACAGCTTGTTTCCCACCTCAGCGTGGACGAATTGGACCAGCGCGCACGGCAGGCCCGCGAGGCCACTGAGCGCAGCCGCTGGCAGATCGTGTGGCTGCTGGGCAAGCAGCACACGGCGCGTGAGATCGCCGAGAGTACGGGCTATTCGCCGTACTGGATTGGCCAGATCGCCAAACGGTACAACGCCGAGGGACCTGCCGGGATGATCAACCGGCGCCACACGACCGCACGGCGTGCGCCGATACTGCTGTCCAGCGCCTGGCGCAGTTCGAGGAGTTGCGCCAGGCGCTGGCGGGGGCGCCGCCGACGGGCGAACGCTGGACCAGCCGCACGGTGGCCGACTGGATGGCGGAGCGCCTGGGTCGCCCCGTCTCTAAGCAACGCGGCTGGGACGACCTGCAGCGCCTGGGGGCGCGCCTGCGCCACCCCCGCTCTCGGCACGTCGCGGCCAGCGCCGAGGATCAGCAGACGTTCAAAAAAAAGTCCGCACGCTGACGCGGGCGGTGGCGACCGCGTTTCCTGAGGCACACGTCGAACTGTGGGCGACCGACGAGCACCGCATTGGATTGAAACCGATCCTCAAGCGCGTCTGGACGTTGCCCGGCCAGCGCCCCATGGCTCCGGTGGAACCCCGCGGCGCTGGCTAGGAGTGGCGCTATCTGGTCGCCTTTGCTCATCCCGCCTCAGGGCGCACGATCTGGCATCTGGCGACCGGGGTCAGCACCGACCTGTTCTCCACGGAACTCGCCGCCTTTGCGGCGGAAGTGGAAGCGGGGCCGCACCAGCAGATCGTGCTGGTGCTGGATGGCGCAGGCTGGCCTACCAGCCATGACCTGATCGTTCCCGATCACGTCCATCTGCTCTTCCTACCCGCCTACTCACCGGAACTTCAGCCGTGCGAACACCTGTGGCAGGTCTCAGATGCGCCGTTGGTCAACCGCCATTTCACCGACCCATTTCACCGACCCATTTCACCGACATCGAGGCATTGGAGACGGCTCAACTCGACCGCTGCGCGCAGTTACAAACCCAGCACGAGCGGATGCGCTCCGCAACATTGCTCCCCTGGTGGCCGAAGCGCATCAAGAAACGCCAGGGACCCAGACGGACCTAGTATTAC
>JBDTAI010000192.1:0-10367 GCA_039924685.1 Ktedonobacterales bacterium | reverse complement strand
TTCGCGGTATCAGAGCCACCGAATCCCACAGCGAGCGGCGCGTCCAGCGTATCGAGCAGCGCATTGACACTCTGCGCCACCCCCTCTACCATCAGATACCCCGACGGCTTCACGGCGTCGCCCACTAGATACAGCCCCGCAATGTTCGTCTCCGGCGTCACATCGGACCCCTGCGCTAGCCGGTTCACTGGCCACTCGCCGCGATACTGGCTCATCGTCAGAATCGTGATCTTCGTGCCGAAGTCGTCGCCAAAGAGCCGCCGCAGATCGGCCCGCGCCGCCTCACGTTCAACGTTCACGTCATCGCTGCGCATCAACTGATGCGTGATCAGCAGATGCTTCCCCGGTGGCGCCAGTCGCCGATCCGCGTTGCTCGGCTGCACCACCCCCGCGATACGCTCCGTATCCAGACAATACAGAATGCCGGTATGCGGAATCACCGACACATCGCTCAACAGATGCGTCTTCAGACCTGCCGCCTCACGCTTGCCCGGCGGCTGTGGGTCGCCGCCACTCATGGCGTCTTCACCAGCTTCCATCGTCGCCAATAAATGGCGCGTGGCGTCCGGCCCGATATTGCTGATCACCAGCGGCGCCCGCAGCGTGATCTCCTCGCCGGTGCGTTTATCGCGCACCCGCGCGCCCGTCGCCGCGCCCTGCTCACCATTTGCGCCCTCTTCACACAGGATCGCCACCGTCTCGTGTTGCAGCAATATCACGCCGCCCTGCTCCGTCACGCGCCGCTCCAGCTCACCCGTCACCGCCGCGCAGCCGCCCTCCACAATCCCAGGGGCGCCGTAGCGAAACATATTCTTGGTCGTCTCGACGATCTCCGGGTAGTACACGTCGTCGAGATCCACACTGAGGGCGAAGTGGCAGATGCGCTCGAAATAGGCGTAGAGTTCCGGCGACTGTGCGCGGCTGACGCGCCTGTCGAGCCACTGCCGATAGGTCTGCGTCCGCTCATCGGGGCGCGGCGCGCGCAGCAGCATCTCATAGCCCAGCTTCACGAACTCGCTAAACTGGCGAGCGCCAAAGACCTGCGCCAGTTGCAACACCGAGCGGCAATCATAGCGCCGCCCACGCGCATGGAACGAAGCGAAGACCGCTGAATCGTGGATGCGATGTGGCACGCCCAGCGCCCGCAGCATCGCCGCAAGCTCGCCATTTGTGCCAAAGGGCAGCATATGCACCGCGCCCGTGCTGACCTGCGCCCCTTTGAACGTCTTCGCCGTGAAGCGCCCACCGGGATGCGCCAGCCGCTCGACCACCACCACCCGCTGCCCACGCCGCAGAAATTGCGCCGCCGTCAGCAGTCCACCCAGTCCCGCGCCGATCACCAGCACGTCATATGCCCGCTCGTCGCGCGCCGCGGACGCTCGAACCGGGACCGCCACTCGCTCTGCCACCATAATTATCTGAACCTATCCTTGCCTGACCTGATCGAGTTGGACGCGCACGCCATCGAGCGCCTCGAGCAGGTGATCGCGCTGGCTGGCCCAGGTCTTTTGCGCCTCCAACGCCTGTGCAATGTCGCTGGCCCGCGCCGCCAGCGCCGTCAGGTTATCCAGGTGGCGCGGGTCTGCCGCCGCCTGCTGCGCCACCGCGATCAACTCGTCCATCTGCCCGCTCGAAGGAATGGATGTTTGTCGCTCATGCGCCAATACCTCAGCAAGCTGATGCTTGAGCTGCGCCAGCATGGCTCGCTGCTGCGTTTCGCTATCGGCCCGTTGCGCCAACGCCTGGCTCGCCTCCGCCAGTCGCGCACGGATGGCCTGCAAATCGTTCATATGCTCTGGCGCCGCAGGCGGATGAGCCACAGGCGGATGAGCCACAGTGGCAGACATGGCGGCGAATGACGGTTGCGCGGCCTGCTGTGGCGCCGATTGATCCGACTCGGCATACGGCCCGTGCTGATCGTGCCTCGCATCCCACTGATTGTCCTGCTGATCCGCCTCCTGCTCCTGTGCGGCAGCCGAAATCGCTGAGACATTAGGATTGGTCGCCGTGAGCGTCGCCGCCGGTTCCTGAGACTCGTCGTACTGGTCAAACCGCGCGCCTGGCAGCGAGGCCTCTGGTCCCGCCGGACTGGTATAGTAATCAAGCTCGTGTTCGCCAACCAGAATCCGGTCGCCATCACTCAACACGACCGGCTCACGGATCTCCAGATCGTTGACATAGGTGCCGTTGCTGCTGCCCAAATCTACCACCACATACTGATCGTCTTCGCTGCGCAGCAGGGCATGTCGGCGCGAGGCAAGCTGATCGCCTTCCAGCGGGATGTCGCAGGAAGGCGAGCGCCCGACCGTCACCGCGCGCCCATCCAGCACGAACTCCTGCGCCTCCTCGGTGGCGCCCTCCGCGAGGGAGCGCACAACGATACGCGCAAGTGATGTCTCCACAGTCGCCACAGGCTCACCTCCCCGACGTTGCTGGCTTGCCCCCAGGCCAGCCATACCCGTTACAGCAAACACATCATGATTGCCATTACTATTGCCATTACTATTGCCATTATCGCCGACGGCGCCATTCATCGCAGCGGCGCCGTGTGGATTATACCCGTTTCCGGCAGCGTCATCGCCACGCTCGCCATGCTCGCCATGCTCACCCTGTTCGCCACCCACCGGGCGCAACACCATGCGCCGCACAGCGCCCTCCGGCAGCGGCGCATAGGCACGGAAGCGATAGGGGTTCTGCGCGTCAAGCTGGCGCCCGCAGTGCTGACAGAAATGGCTGCCAGACCTCGTCTCGCGTCCGCACCGTGGGCAGACCCTCTCCACACCCATCACACCTGTGCTCCTTCCCCGGTCGCTGGTTCCGTCACTCGCCCATCGCACGCCCTGTGCAACCCCCTGTCGACCTATACCCGCGTCAGTATACCATCCCATCCCGCCTGCGCCTACAGCGTGGGCGGCATCTCCTATGGCATGATGACGCGCTCATAGCAAAACGGCTTGCCGAGGAAGCTCAGGAACAGACAATTCCAGGTCACGCAGCACGAACGCTGGGATAGGCAACCGTTCCAGGGCGCGCGGCTCAACCTTGATAGCGCCCGAACCATAGGATTTGCCCACCAGTGGCAAATTGGCGAGCGTCGCTGGATGTTGCAGTATGCGCCAGAGGCGCTCAAGTGAGGCGGCGTCAGTTGCATGAGGATAGATACACAAAAATCCCGTGAGCGGCAAAACGCCTGCGCTGTTGCGGATGAAGCGTATGTTACGGCGTCCGAGGTAGGCGAAGAGGATCGGCGGAACGACACGCCTCTCCATCTTGTACCACGGCTTGCGGGTAGAGATCAGCGATTTCATGGGCAGCCCACGCGCCATGCCTTCCGCGAGATAGGCTTGCACACTAACAGGAAATTCAGCGGGTGCTCGGCCATCCAGCGCCAGCAGTTGCGTTGGGCGCCCCTTCATATTCAGGCGTCGTAGGGTGTCGCTGGTAATTATAGCCTCCTGCACGTCGCGGGTTCTGCCCACCGCTGGGCGCAAGAACTGTGCTGGAATAGCAAGCTCTTGCGCCTGCCGCTGTGACAGAAAGAAAAAATCGTTGGCGCCCGTCGCTATACCGCGCATCACTGTGGCAAAATCACCCAGCGTCACCTGCCGACTCGTCTCAGCAGCGCCGTGTTGTGGCTGTGGCGGTTGTGGCGCACGCGATAGGCCCGTCGCCAGCGCCTCGTCCAACTGGCGCTGATACACCGTCAAACTCCTGCCCACCGTCTGAAAGCCTGATACTGTCCAATCCGTGAGATCGCCAGTCGCGGCCTGCGAACATCGCGCCCATAAGCAGGTGGATTGTGGGGGCGCATGACGTAGCAGGAAAATCAGCGCGTTGGTATCCACCGTTGGGAACGGCCCTGCCTCTGGCGCAAACGAGACAACGGCTTCAAGACAGTAATGTTCAGTAATCCAGCGCCACAGCAGCGGAGCAAACGTCCCCTCACAGGTATCGGCAGGCAGGATGATCGCCAACCGTCCGTTCTCGTCCAGCGATTCGAGCGCACGCAGCAGGAAGTAATTGTGCAGACCCGCCCGCCCATCCAGCGCCGCGCCAATCAGTTGTCTGCTATACACCTGCAACTGCGCCTTGCGTTCACGAGGCAAGCGATGATGACGGATATAGGGGGGATTAGCGGCAATGGCGCCATAGCGCCGTTCAGGAGCGTGCAGCGTGAAATCTTGTATCAACACTCCAGCGAGATCATCAGCGGTCAAACCATTTTGCCGTGCCTCCACCAGCGCCAGCGGATCCACTTCGGTTCCCAGCAACGTCACGTTCCTGCCCAACTGTGTGCCAATGATCTGCGCTGCGCGAAAGAACGCTCCGGCGCCAACAGCCGGATCGAAAAGATGATCGGCTCCTCCCAACAGGGCATACCCCACCATCGCCTCAGCCACCCAGGCAGGCGTCCAGAACTGCCCCTTTTGCCGCAGCGCCTCTCGCTCCGGCCCTGCCGCCGGTATTCGTTGCGCTTGTTGTCGCGCCACTAATCTCGTCATATGCGTCTTGCTCCATATCGGATTGCTTTACCTATCTTTGGGCATCCGCCAATTCGGCAAGTATCTGTAATGCCTCATTGCTCAATAACAATGAACCACCAACAAATCTGACGTATGGCAGGATGTGTCCGTTCTTATCCTCTACGAATGCTGGCTCCAATTTCGGCCTCTCTTGCGCCTCTCCAAGAGGATAGGCATGCTGGTAATAGAGTTTATAGATCACCTTTGTAGATGTTGCGCCCCCAGGCGCCTGAAATACCTGCTCAGTAGGAAGTATCCGGCCATCGCGGATCAATTCTTCGGCTGTATCAAATGCCATACCAAAAGCGAGATCATAGAAGGCGTGCCAGATGTGAATAGGAATGCCTCTCGCTGTTTGCCACTCACGCAAAGGCGTTCTATCCTGTTCTTTGAGAATAATAGTTGGCGCAACCGCGTTCTTTGGTAGACCAGCTTCTCCATTCAGCCGCCTTTGCGGCGTAAGTGGCTTACCATACCCAGGCATGTGCCTGGCTACCCACAAACTGTTTTCACACTCGATGGCGACAATAGCAAGCGAAAGTAATAACAAGTCCGTCTCGGACGTTAGGACTTCGCGGCGAACACGACAGCGGCGTTGGGGCCGCTCCCTGTGGGAGCGGAAAGCACAGCATGCAACGCCAACGAGTCAGCCGGACTTGTTATAACTCCTTCATATCAGAATGATCTTCAGACGTGAAAGGCAACATCTCTTCGCCACCGAGGCGCGCAACAATTCGCTCAACCTGCGCCACATTACTTTTCCGCACAATCAAGACATCTGGCCGCTTCATCTGGCCAAGTCCAGCGGATTCTAGTCGCTCAAAATACAACTCAAAGGCACGAACATCCCCTTCTGGCGCCACACCGCTCGGCCCATAGGGAATGGCAGCAAAATCCGCACTCTCATTTACTGCCTGGATGAGTCGCTTCTCACTCCACTCACCTTGCGACCAACGCATCAGAAAATCACTACCACGCAAACGACGCGGATTCAGCCAGAAATCATCCCATGGAATAGGCTCTTGTCTTGCAAGTTCCCAGTCACTCTCTTCTTCTGAAACGCTTAAAATTCGCTCAAAGAAAGGTAAGGCGCTTTCATCCATTGCCTCTCGTTCCCTCATTGCACAGGAATCCCCTCACTCACGATCAGATCACCAGCACATACCACTCTCATTTTCATTATAACAGGCTCCTAGCCGAATAGCGCATGCAATATTCTGCTATTGAAGACGCATTATCGCTACGTGGCAACTATTGCTGCGGCGGAGGGGGTGGTTGCTGCGGCGGAAGCGATGGCTGCTGGGGCTGATGAGATGCGGTAGACGGCGTGGGCGTGGCAGGATACTACGGATATTGCCCCATCACCAGTGGCGCTGGTTGCGGAGCAGCGGCTATAGCGGACACCGTTCGACGACACAACGCCAGCAATGCCCCAAGCGCCCCAAGCCCTCGCCCATCCCACGAACACAAAAACGCCGCGCCTCTCTTGAACGAAGGGGGCGGCGTGTTGTCTGGATCGTTGACGATGCTGGCGCTGAGGACTGAAAACGATACGTCAGTCGTTCACCTGCACGTTGACCTCCATCTCATCGTAGTGGTTCAGCTTGTAGATCAGCGTCGAGCCGATCCAGCTCAACACAAAGATCGCTACAATCGCAACGCCGATATAGGTGAACGCCGCGCCGTTGGCGCCGCTACTGAGCAGATTCACCCAGTTCCAGAAGCTACCGCCCAGGCCAAACTGGCGCTGCGCGATGCTCAACACCTCCAGCGCGCCCACCGCGAAAGCCACAATCACCGAGACCAGCGTGATGTTGATGTTATAGAACAGCTTGCGCACTGGCTTGACGCTCGCCCAGCCATACGCGCCCAGCATCATCACACCGTCAGCCGTGTCGGCGATGCTCATTCCCGCCGTAAAGAGCAGCGGCAGCAGCAACACGACATAGAACGGCACACCCTGTGTGGCAAACGAGCCGGTCGCCGCCAGCAGCCCCACCTCGGTCGCCGTATCGAAGCCCAGCCCGAAAAGGAAGCCGATGGGATACATCTTCCAGCTAGCATCCACCGTCTTGAAGAGTCCCCTGAAGAGGCGGGCAAAGAAGCCGCGCTTGTTCAGGTATTCCTCTACGGCGTCCGCGTCATACACGCCGCCGCCCGTCACTCTGCGGAAGGCGCGCACCACCTCGACCAGAATCACCAGATTCATCAGCGCAATGGCAAAGAGGAACAGCGCCGAGACCCCTGTGCCGATCAACCCGCCATAGACCTTCAGCGGCGAATTGCCATCAGCGAGATTGGTTTTGACGAAGACGGAGCCGAGCGCGATGGCCGCTGCCATCAGAAAAACCACCGTAGAGTGGCCCAGCGAGAAGAACAGTCCAACCGTAACGGGCCGCTTCTTCTCCTGAATCAGCTTGCGTGTCACATTGTCTATCGCGGAGATATGGTCGGCATCCACCGCATGCCGCAGCCCGAAACCATACGCAGGCAGCGCCACCAACAGGATGATCGGCCAGTGGATCGCCGCCAGCAACGTCAGTATCCACAGCAGAATGTTGGCGCCGACCAGCAATGAGAAGAGGCTGACAACCTTGCGGCGCAAACCAGGAGTTTCGTTGCTAAAGATATGTCGCAACGCAAGCATGGTAATCTCCATCTCGTCGGCGCTTATCCAAGACCAAACCTACGCTGGTTGTGCCTCTGTATACCCATTGCGATAGATTATACCGCAAACATTCCTATCTGCGGCAAGATGCAGATGCAAAGATTCGCAACACGTTTGATTCATTGGGGATTGAACGTCGCCCCAATGTTGTCTCACCATTCCTCAGTGGCCTCGGAAAGCCGGATATGATCGCGAATCATGAGCAATTGCAGCGTCCCAGGGATGGCGTGTGCGGGCGCGCTATGATGTCTCGGAAGATGCTGGCGATAGTCGTCATCCGGCGGTGATGGTGATCGTGCTGGCGCTGCTGGAGACCTCGATGTCATACCGGTCGGCGGCAGTGTCGTAGTTCTGGCTTTGCAGCCGCACGTCGGCGCCCATATTACTGAACATCTGATCGTCGAAGACCAGTGTAGAGACCCAGCCTTTGAGGTGAACACGCGCGGCGCTCCCGGCAGGCCGTCGCACGAGAATCTCCGACGCGCCCCCGGTGAGTCCTATGGGAACCACTCCAGCAGGCTCCGATAGTTCCAGACGGACCATGCTCATCCCACCCTTGACCTCCAGCCCGGCGAGATTGAGTGCGCCCAGTTCGGCGTTGATTTCCGCCACTCCGCCCTGGATTCCAATCTGCCACGGGATAGCGGCGTTGAGCGTCACCTCCGCCATGCTGTGTTGTCCCCCACTCAGCATCCATAGCCTTCGTGGATAGCGGATGCTGACCACCCCAGCGTTCGCCGTCACAGTCGGCGTCGTTCCCTCGAAGCGCGCCTGGTAGATAGCGGTCATGCTGGCGTCTGCACGCACTGACAGCCGCGCGGCGCCCGAGACCATAAGCCGCCCGCTCGTCAGCCCTCCCAGCGGAGCGGAGAAGATGTCCTCTTCCTGCGCTGGCGCTTCGCGCAGTCGAACGATTTCCTGTCGGGTTATCGCGTTGTTGCGTTGCAGAAACGCCAGCAGGAAGCCAAGCTGCTCATCGTCATAGCCAGATACCGCGTCATCCCATGCCATCCCAAGCGAAGCGAACATAGAGCCAATCTTTTGCTGCCCGTCATTGCCTGCCATGTCGCCGACGAGCCTGACGATGACCCTGCGACCATCTTCGGGATCGCGCTCACGGCGCACAAGTCCCGCCTTCTCCAATCGGTTGAGCATGCCCGTGATCGCTCCAGTGGTGAGTCCAGTGAGATCGGCAAGCTGCCCGGCGGTCACCGGACCAGCGCCCTCCAGGTTGTCCAGAACCTGTATGTCTGTGACCGTCATGCCGATCCGCGCCGCCGCCGCCTGAAAAAGAGATGCGCCGAGTCCTGCGGACTGCCGTAGTTCCCGCGCCAGCGCCTTGAGCGCCTCAGCGTGTTCTTTCTGCATTTCGTGAGTTTCCTGTGCATCACTTGACAATGGTTGTTCCTCCGTGTATATTCTTTTTATCTTAGTCAACAAGGTAATATCTAGTTGACTCACTTAGCAGATCGCTGATTAGTGCCGGTAATTGACTTAACACCTCAGTGATTTGCATTGTAGCACAGAAAGGCGCCATCCGTCATGATGATGATTGAAACACAGGGATTGCGCAAATCGTTCGGCGATCATGTGGTGCTTGACGGCATCAATCTGGCTGTCGCCGCGGGGACAATCTTCGCGCTGCTCGGCCCCAACGGTGCGGGCAAGACCACGGTCGTGAAAATCCTGTCCACGTTGCTCAAGGCTGATGCGGGAACGGCCAGCGTCAACGGCTTCGATGTCGCCACACAACCCTCGAAGGTGCGGGAGTCGATCAGCCTGACTGGTCAGTTCGCAGCGGTGGACGAAATCCTCAGCGGGCGAGAGAACCTCGTGATGGTCGGCCAGTTACGCCACGTCAAGAACCCACGCAAGATCGCGGATGACCTGCTCGCTCGCTTCTCGCTGACCGACGCGGCCACACGGAAGGTGTCAACATATTCGGGTGGCATGCGCCGCCGCCTCGACCTCGCGATGAGCCTCGTCGGGAATCCGCCGGTCATCTTCCTCGACGAGCCGACGACCGGGCTCGACCCTCAGGCGCGTATCGAGGTGTGGGAGACCGTCAAGGAACTCGCCAAGCGCGGAGTGACAGTGCTGCTCACGACGCAGTATCTGGACGAGGCCGAACAAGTCGCCGACCGGATCGCGATCCTCCACGAGGGTCGGATCATCGTGAACGGAACCCTCGCCGAACTCAAGCAACTGCTCCCGCCCACCAAGGTCGAATACGTCGAGAAGCAACCGACACTCGAGGACGTCTTCCTCGCTGTCGTCGGCGCCTACGGCAAGGGCAGCGACGCTGGAAATGCCGACGCCGACAAGTAACAAGTAACAAGTAAGGAACTACGATGAACAAGCATTTCTTCAGCGACTCCGCCGTCCTGCTGGGACGATCCCTGCGCCATGTCACGCGGAGCCTGGACACCATCATCACGACCGCAATCATGCCGATTGCCTTCATGTTGCTATTCGTCTATGTGTTTGGCGGCGCGATCAAATCAGGGTCGGCTTCGTATGTGAGCTACGTGCTGCCGGGCATTCTGCTCATCACGGTCGCTTCGGGTATCTCCTACACCGCCTACCGACTCTTCCTGGATATGAAGAGCGGCATCTTCGAGCGATTCCATTCCATGCCGATCGCACGGTCGTCTGTGCTGTGGGCGCATGTGCTCACCTCGCTGGTCGCCAATCTGCTCTCGCTTGTGGTCGTCGTGCTCGTCGCCCTCCTCATGGGTTTCCGCTCGGGGGCGGGAGTGTTGGCATGGCTCGCGGTCGCCGGCATCCTAACCCTGTTCACCCTGACGTTGACATGGGTCGCCGTCATCCCCGGTCTCACCGCGAAGTCTATAGACGGAGCGAGCGCGTTCTCCTACCCGCTCCTCGTCTTACCGTTCATCAGCTCGGCATTCGTACCCACCAACACCATGCCCGGCCCGGTGCGCGTCTTCGCCGAGTACCAGCCGGTGACGTCAATCGTCAACACGATCCGCGACCTGTTCACACAGCAGCCAGTTGGCTCCGACATCTGGGTCGCCCTCGCCTGGTGTTTCGGCGTCCTCGTTGTCGCGTACGTCTTCGCCATGGTCATCTACCGCCGCAAAATCGCCTGAAATATCGGTGGCCCAGCGATCAGAGGCAGTTGGGCCACCGACCACGACACTCCTCGACGCCAC
>JBDTAI010000191.1:0-3921 GCA_039924685.1 Ktedonobacterales bacterium | reverse complement strand
ATATTGGCGTTGCAGCGTGTGCAGTTCACGGATGCCCGTCTCGGCAAGCGCCAGCAACTCGTCGAGACGGGCGCGTGAGAACGGTTTGCCCTCGGCTGTTCCCTGCACTTCGATGAACTCGCCTTTGTCGGTCATCACCACATTGGCGTCCACCTCGGCGTGTGAGTCTTCGGCATAGTCCAGGTCGAGGACCGCCGCGCCGTTGACAACGCCGACGCTGATCGCCGCGACGCCCAGTTTCATCGGGTCCACTTTCAGCACCTTGCGCTCGCGCAAGACATCACAGGCGCGCTTCAGCGCCACCCATGCGCCGGTGATCGCCGCTGTGCGCGTGCCGCCATCCGCCTGGATCACGTCGCAGTCGAGCACGATAGTGCGCTCACCGAGCGCCTTCAGGTCCACCGCCGCCCGTAGCGACCGTCCGATCAGCCGCTGGATTTCCTGGGTGCGGCCACCAATCTTGCCCGCCACGGATTCACGTTGCGAGCGTGTATTGCCTGCGCGTGGCAGCATGGCATACTCCGCCGTGAGCCAGCCCTGGCCGCGACCTTCGAGGAATGGCGGCACGCGATCTTCGATGCTGGCGACGCACAATACGCGCGTATCGCCGAACTCGATCAGGACCGATCCCTCGGCATGGCGCAGATAGTCCACTGTCATATGCACCGGGCGCAATTGATCGTTTGAGCGCCCATCACCACGCGGCATACATTGCCTCCACTAGTGCCTCTAGCATGAATCGCGATTACGCTTCCCAGTCGGCGAGAAAGGTTGCCAGATCATCAGGGAGTGGCGCCTCAAACGCCAGCCACTCGCCCGTCACTGGATGCGCGAACTCTAGATGCGCGGCATGCAGGAACTGGCGCGGCGGCAACGGTTGCTGTGGTCGCCCATAGATCAGGTCGCCCACCACCGGATGGTGTATCGCCTGCATATGCACGCGAATCTGGTGGGTGCGCCCGGTGTCGAGTTGCACATCCAGCAGTGACCGTCCGCGACCCTCTCGCAACACCCGGAAGCGTGTCCGTGATGGTCGGCCGCCCTGCGCCTCGCCGAGAATCGTCATCCGCTGCCGGTGGCGCTGGTCGCGTCCGATGGGCGCCTCGATCACGCCCTCGCTCTGATCTAGATGTCCCTCGACCAGTGCCAGATAGCGTTTGACCATACCGCGTTGCTGCATTTGCTCCGTCAGCGCAGTGTGAGTGGGGGCATCTTTGGCGATCACCATCAGGCCAGAGGTGTCTTTGTCAAGCCGATGGACGATGCCCGGTCGCGCTGGATTGTCGCCGCCCTCTACAGCGGGCGCGTGGGCCAGCAGCGCATTGACCAGCGTGCCACTGGCATGCCCCGGCGCAGGATGAACTACCAACCCTGCTGGCTTATCCACCACCAGCAGATGATCGTCTTCATAGACCACGCGCAACGGAATGGCGCCCTCTGGCTCTGGCGGCCGCCCCTCTGCAAACGCGGTTTCTGTGTCGGCGCCGAGTGTGGGCGCAAGCGCAAGTTGCCAGCCTGCTTCGAGCATCAGGCTGACTTTTGCCGGTTTCTCGTTCACGCGCACTTCGCCTGCACGGATCGCCGCCTGGGCGCGCGTGCGTGAGAGGTCGGGTCGCAGCGCGGCCAGTGCGCGATCAAGTCGTTCCCCCACCTGCTCATCGGGAACGTCGAGGCGCTCCCAATCGGCGCTGATAGCGCCCAGGTCAAGGGAATCGGCGGCTGGCGGCGATGCGGCTGCATCTGAACGATTGCGGCGCGTGAAAGCTGGCATGATCAATCCCGTTAGTGTCGTCTACGACGGTGGATCCAGGGATTTGCAAGTCCCTGGCACGTTGTGTGCTCCGGCCTTGCAAGGCAGGGTGTCGCCTACCCCATGACGAGGCCAGAGCAAGGCGCTAGCGCACCCCACTGACTTTGCGCCGCACACGTGGCGCAGCGCCGTTGTCGCCTAATGTCTGTGTGGCGGCTGTGTCTGCACTGTGACCGTCCGATGACTCCTGCTGGCCGACACGGTAGAGCAGCAAGGCGACCAGCACCACGCCGATGCAGATCGCGCTATCCGCCACGTTGAAGACTGCAAAATCGAAGCGGCCAGGAATCTGGAAGTGGATGAAGTCTACCACGAAGCCATGCGTGAAGCGGTCAATCAGGTTGCCCATCGCGCCACCCAACACCAGCCCAAAGCCCAGCTTGAGCGCCAGCGGTCCCGTTTCGCGGAAGCGCCAGAAGAGATAGGCAATGACGCAGAGCGCCAGCCCGATAAAGACAAACTTGATGTTCTGCCCCCAGAACAGGCTGAACGCCACGCCATTGTTCTGGGTGAAGTCAATTGTCAGATAGTCACCGAAGACCGGCACGGGCGGATGGATATTGTTGATGGTGAAGTAGTTCAGCACCCAGGACTTGGTTACTTGGTCCAGGATGATCACAGCCACACCAATGGCGACCATAATCGCATCGCGGTAACGGGGTGTCAACATGTTCCTCTTCGCCTCTATGCCGTCCGAGAGCCTTTGCCCGGCGCGTGTCGCATGGTCTAGCGTGGTATGCTGGACGCCTGCTCACGCTCGACGATCTCTTGACATTCTATACAGAGCGTCACATAGGGCAGGGCAGCCAGCCGACGCGCACCGATCTCTTTGCCGCAGCGCGCGCAGATGCCATAGGCGCCTGCATCCAATCGGGCGAGCGCCGCATTGACCTGTTCGAGCATCGAACGTGACTCAACCACCTCTGCCTGCGTGCGCTCATAGTCGGAGAGCGCGTCGGCATTGTCGGCCTGCTCACTGGCAAGCCCGCCTGCGTCGCTCGCCGGATCGGTTGTGGTAACGGCTTGATCGCCCTGCGTGCGCGCATATATGTCACGGTTGAGCCTGTCGCGATCCTCTTCGAGTCGCTGCCGCACCGCTGCTGCGTCAAATTGCGCCATATCCGTCTCCCTGATATCTGCATTGTACCGTATGTGACCAGACGTGTGACCTGACGCACCATGCGCCAGCATCGTACCATATTACATCGGATGCTATGCCAGCCCTCACACGAATGTTTCGCCCCGCTTGCCTGCGGCTCATGAAAATGCCGGACTGGCTCATGCGAATGCGGCGGAAAATGCTGCTTCTTGGCAGAGGGGCGCAGTGAATGGAATGAGACCATCATCGTCATTGGAACGGTCGGGCGACTGCGGCTCCTTCGCAATGCCAAGCTCTTCGGCGAGACGGGCCAGCGCGAACCAGTGGTAGGGATCAGGCCAAGCCTGCGGGCGAACGCTGCGGACACAGGCCAGCGCCTGTTCCGGTGTCATCCCTTCGAGCAGCATCAGCGTGGCGCAGGCGACTGATGACGAACGATTGATCCCGGCGACGCAGTGAACCAGCACACGCTGCCCATCGCGCAGCCGTTCCGCTACCCACTCCGCCTCGGCACGCAGATCGTCGGCCCGCATGCCCTGCCCCAATTCTCCCTTGCGGGCTACGCGATCCGCCAGCAAGATGCTCTCACCCAGGCTCCAGGGATTTGGCTCTTCACAGAGATTGAGTACAGCATCCACGTCGGGCCGCTGTTCGCCTTGCAAACCCACGCCCCCCAAGAAGAGCCGCTGGCGGTAGACACGGCGCCCCAGCCGAATGGGAACTGGATCGCCACCAAAACGACGGTGCGCTACCGGGCGATGCGAGTTCGGCGCAACTGGTGACGCTGGCGTGATGGCCCAGCGACGCAGGTATTCTACTGTCTGTGGCTCCTCGTCTCGCGGTTCTAGCTGGTAGTCATGGCCGCGCCAGACCATCAACCCACCCTCGGTGCAGGCGGTACCGAGTACATAGATCTCACCCCAGGAAGGCGCCGCCACATGCTGAAAGTTGAAGATGCGGCGCGCATCATGGTGAGCGGGCAGATCGTTGAGTTCAGTGTATGGTTCGTCAC
>JBDTAI010000190.1:0-2852 GCA_039924685.1 Ktedonobacterales bacterium | reverse complement strand
GAGGCGCATCCAGCAGCGCCGTATCGCCAGTAGCCCAGGTCTTCACGTTGGGCGTGGCGGTGACGGTGGGCGGCCCAAGCGTCAGCAGATAGCTCTCACCAAGCGTCAGCGGAGTGATCGCCGGGCCATCATCGGCGTTGGTGTTGTCCTCATCATAGGCCAGCGCCGTCTGCGAGAACGCCTGCGTCAGCAGGTGATGTGTCTGGCCATTGATCGTCACCGTGAGCGGCAACGCCTCGGTGAGCGGCTCGCCGATGTCGGTTTTCCAGCCGTCGGGCGCATCGGTCGGCGATTGCAGATATGTCCAGAGCGCCGCCGGAATGAGGTGGCCAACGGGCTTGCCGTTACGTTTGCCCTCGGCCACGAACATCGCGCCATTGAGGTTGTCGCCGCGCGCTGGCTGCGTCACGAAGGCGCCGGGTGTGGCAGCCTGCCGCAAATCCACGTAGGTGAGGACGCTGCTCTGGGTGATGGTGGGCGCTGCGGTTGGTGTGCCTGTTCCAGTTGGGCCGGTCGTGAGCAAGGGAAGCGCCTGCGCCTCGCTGCCTGCCGTCAGCAGCGACTGGATCAGCGGCAGCCAGATGACTTGGGTAGCTGTATCGCTATGACCGTTGTGGGCAAGCGCATCGGTGATGTCGCCAGGGTCGCTCACGGCGCCAGCGTTTGTGGTTGTCGCATTGGTGGTGGGGACGAGCAATGCGCCGCCGACGAAGAACTGTGCGCGCCCCTGTTGGACGGTGAAACCAGGGGTGAGCGCCACACCCAGCAGCGCGGCGCCGTTGTGGGCCGTATAGTAGCTCTGGAAGGCGGCGTCTACCGGATATTGCTGGGAGGCGAAAGCGGCGTCGTTTGTATTATAGGGGGTGAGTTGTGTGTCGCGCGCCCACTGTGCTGGTGTGGCGGGTGTCACGTCACCGCCTGCGCCGCCGAAGATGCTGAGGTTGATGCCAAGCGACGGCCAGAGGCTGACGGCTAGCAGCAGTGGCACACCGATCAGCAGTAGCGCCGCAACCGCCAGGATGATCCCCCGACGCGTGGAGGTACGCTTTCGCTTGCGGCGGTCGGCGTTGTCAACCCAGCCGACAGCGCGCTGCCAGCCGGTCCACTCGCGTTGTTGCATCACCTCGGCGTCGCGTAGCGAGAAGATCGGCAGCAGGTCGCCGCGTGTGTCGCCATGTGGATCAGGCTGCTGCTCCATATCGTCATAGAGATCGCTGGCGCTGACCGCGCCTATCCGAAGCGGATGTTGCGGCGCGGCGGTAAGCGGTGTGGGAGGCGTGGATGGTGTGGGAGGCTGGCCAGCCGATGTCACCGGCACGATGCGGGTTGGCTCAGCGTCACTGGCGTATTCACTGCGACGCGGGGCGCTGGCGACAGGGATACGCGCGGTAGGGAGATCAGCAAGCAGCCCAGACATATCGGGCACAGTAGGCAGATCAGACGCTACATTTGCCGGTGCGCCTTCATGCGCTTTCGGATAGACCGCTGATGGCGCCGTGATGTGTTGTGTTGGCATTGTTTCATCACTCTGCGCAGCATCCGCAGGATCACCTGTCATGCTCTATCCCCGCCTCCCTATCACCACGTATGAGCTATCTCGTCGCTACCTGGTCGCTACCTGGTCGCTATCACGCATGCTTCATGCCTGTTGTCATGTTGGCCTGCACAACCGTGTGCTTGATGATTGCCAGTGTCGGGTCGTTGGCCCTGTCCTGGATGAAAAGACCAGCATTCTCGGCGCCGAACGGGCCGACGATAGCGCATATCGGTGCGTTGGGGCGGCGGCGCCAGCGTGGAAAGTCGTAGTTCTGTGCGTAACCCTGCGTATTCTCTACACGCAGATGCGTCTTCTGTTGCAACACCTCTAATACACCTGTCGGTAAAGATTAAGACGAATCAGCAGTGGCGCAGTGTGCTGTGCTATGCTTTCGGCGGCGTTCGGCGCCAATTTTGCGCGCAGTCTCACGGTTCATCCAGTCTAACAGCTTATGCGAACGCAAGAAGTACGTGGAAATACGCAAATATTTGTGTAGTTGCACAGACGCTCTCCTCGGTAAAAACGTCTGCCTGCGTGGGGCATTATGCTGATACGGCGAAAATCTGCAACTCATGAGGAGGTCTACACATAAAGCCTATGGACACTCTAGTGTAGAGTGGTGACAGATCAGGCGTATCGGCGGAAGGGAGCGATCATGGATTTACAAGCGATCATGCCGCTGATTCTCGCGGCGGGCAGCATTGTGCTGGTGGACATCGTACTCAGTGGCGACAACGCGCTGGTGATCGGCGCCGCCGCCGGCCGCCTGCCGCGCGCGCAACGACTCCAGGCGATTCTTTGGGGTGGTGTGGGCGCGGTAGTGTTTCGCGCGGTGCTTGCCATCGGCGCCACGGAGTTGCTGTTGTTTCCGCTGCTCCAGGCGATTGGCGGTGTGGTGCTGGTGGTGATTGCCGTCCGTTTGTTGCTGCCCGAAAGCGATGAGAGCGCGGGCGCTAAACGTCAGTCAGAGAAGTTGCTGCCCGCGATCATTACGATTCTTGTCGCCGACCTGACCATGAGCCTGGACAACGTGCTTGCTGTCGGCGCGCTAGCGCATGGCAACCTGCCCTTGCTGGTGGTGGGACTGCTCTTCAGCATGACGCTGCTGTTTGTGGCGAGTGCGCTGGTCGCCCAGTTGATCAGCCGCTTCACCTGGCTGCTCGATCTGGCAGCTGGTGTGCTGGCCTATACCGCCGCTAGCCTGATTATCGAGGACCCCATCGTGGCGCCGCTGCTGCATCTGCGCACGCCGCAGGGAGCGACGACGCAGGGGGCGCTGGCGCTTCAGGTTGGCCTGGTGGCAGCCGTGCTGGCG
>JBDTAI010000189.1:0-3808 GCA_039924685.1 Ktedonobacterales bacterium | reverse complement strand
GAATGATGAGGCCTCGTCCCCAGCCTGTGCAGGCTGGCTGGGAAGTCGGCCCTTCCTGCTCTGCGAAGGTGGCCACCGACTGGATATGGACATCTTCGTGGACATCTTCGTGGCGCCGCGCTCCGTCTGCCCAGGTCGGCCCGCCAGCATCTGTCGCGCCCAACTCTTGCCCCACGCCGGCGGGGCACGGGATGGGCCAGCCGTCGAGGCCGAGCCCGCGGCAGACCTGTGTGACCACGCGGTCGCCGTCACCGATGCGGCGCAGTCGCATTTTGCACAGGAGAGATTACCCGTGGGCTAAAGCCCCACGAAGCGCCCCCTGGCGCCTCTGCCGTGTGTGGATGTTTCTACCCCACACCCAAACGACGCAAGGCGGAGATCGCGGCGTTTTGCACGAAGGGATCGGCATCAGCACAGCGTTCGCGCAGGGGACCGACTGCGCGCCCGTCGCCCAGCAGCCCCAATGTGGTAGCGGCGGCGGCGCGCACCCGTGGATCGGTGTCGGTCAGCAGGCGCAAGGCAACCAGCGTTGAGAGCGGATCGGGCGTGACACCCAATCCCTGGGCGATGGCGATGCGCAATGCTGGGTCGGCGCTGCCAGCGAAGGAGCGCAACGCCTCACGCGCACGCACACCACCGATCTGGCCCAACGCGCGGGCGGCGGCTTCACGCACAATCGAAGTGGAGTCGTCGAGCAGCGCGATCACGGCCGACGCGGCATCGGCGTTGCGCAGTGAGCCAAGCGTTTCGGCGGCGCTGGCGCGCAGGCGCGGGTTGGCGCTCCGCAGCGAGTGCATCGCGGTGTCGAAGGTGGCCTCGCTAGTATCGGGCGTCTCGATGCTCAGGCGCGAGAGTGCCTCGGTGGCGCGGGCGCGGATATACTCGTTGGGGCTGCGCAACTGCGCCTGGAGCAGGGCAGTTGCGGCGGCGCCGGCATAGGCAAAGCCCTGGTTGACTGCCTGCCGGATGGTGGGATCGGTCTCGCCGAGCATGCTGACGAGTTCCTGCAACGCGGCTTCGGTGGAGATCAGGCCAAGCAGCGTGATGAGTTGCGCCCGCAACAGACGATCAAGCGTGTTGAGCGAGATGAGATAGGTCAGGTGGGTGACGAACTCCGGTCCGGCATCGCGCTCCACGTCTTGCAGCGTGCGGGCCAGCCGCCGCTGTTGATCGGGCAGGACGCTATAGACCAGCGCAGTATCGAGCAGGTCGCGCAGGTGTTGCTGGGCAAGGTTGAAGGCGGAACTGCGGGTGGCGTTCTGCGCGATCAGGCGGGCGATCTGTGGCGCTACCCCTTCGAGCAGCGTGGCCAGCGCCAGGGCGAGCGCGGTGGGATAGACATCCTGCCGGTTGATGATGCCGGAGCGAGTAGCGACACTATCCGGCGAGTTGGCGAATCTGAAGAGGCGTTGGGCGAGGTCCGCGGCGTCGTCTTTAGCGCCGCCCCAGAGCAGCAGCGGCGCGATCCAGTGCGGGCGTAGCAGTTCGGTGTTGAGACGGCCCAACCCATCGTCGCGCAGACTCAGCCAGAAGGCGGCGAAAGCCTCTTGCAGCAACCCATGCGCGAAGCTGATGGTCAGACCATCGGGGCTGCGACGCAACACACCTGCCTGTAAGGCTGCGCGACACTGTACGCCCAGCGCGTTCGCATTGAAGACGAGCGGCGTGGCAAGGCTCATATCGGTGGGCTGGATCGGCGGGTGAAGCGTCAGCCACTCCGCGACCGCCACACCCAATGTCACGCCTGGTGTCAGCGGCAGCGTGAAGCGGCGCGCATCCAACAGTGAGGCGGCTAGCGCGCCCAGTGACAGCGCGATCTGGCGGGGGTTGGCGCTGTCGCCTGCCGCACGCGCGCAAAGATTCTGCGCATAGGCCCGCAGGAGTTTGCCGCGACCATAGGGAATCACGTCGTCGTCCACCTGCACCCGCAACAGGGCAGCAAAGACCGCTGGTAGCGTGAGTGAGGGATCGAGCAGGTGATCTTCGCCAATGTGGCGGATGGCGCCCAGGTCGGCACGCTTCATGCCTTTGGGCAGCGGCAGACGACGCAGCGCCTGGGTCATGTCGTCAGGACGCAGTGCGTTCAGGAGAATGCGGTCGAACTGGCGCAACCTGTTGAAGTCGCGAGGCTCGGTCAAATAGGTGTTGATCTGGCAGGCGGCGACGATGCGCGACCGCTGATAGGGTTTGGCGGCGAGTGTCGCCAGCGACAGACTCACAACCTCACGGCGGTCGTCAGGCGTCTCGTCAAGCCCATCGCAGAGCAATACGATTTTCCCACGACGCACCAGCCTGGGAGCGGCGTTGGCGAGTCCTGCTGTGCCAAACTGCTTGACCCGCGCGCGAATGTAGCTCAGGCTGGCCTCACGATACGCATTCAGCAGCGCCTCTGGCGTGGTGTCAGCGTCATCGGCATGCGCCTTGAGCGGAGTAAGCGTGGCCCCCACGCCAGGCAGCGAGACCATCACCGGCAACGGCGCCCAGCCCAGAAACACCGGCAGCAGCGCGCGGCGGCGAACGAGATGATAGCCATAGGCGTGCAGCGCTGTCGTCTTGCCCGCGCCCGCCTCGCCCAGCAGCATAGCCCGTTGTGTCGCTGTGAACAGATGCGTCGTCGTCTCCACCTGTGTACTGACGGGCCGACCTTGCGGCGTAGTGCGTTGGCCGACGGGGAGTACGCCAAGTCCATACAGCGGCGCGTAGCTTTCAAGCTGGCGGCGCAGGTAGCGACGCAGCGTAGCGGTATAGATCGCCAGCCGCACCAGACGGATCGCCTGCCATACCAGCAGCGCAACGAGCAGCGCGCTCACCAGTGGTATGCCGATGACCGCGCCGATCTCAGTGGGGTGCGCTTGCCAGGCTGCTTGTGGGTTGGTCTGCGCCTCGGCCCAAAGTGGTCCTACCTGGATGCCAGCGACGAGAACCACGCCAAGTTCAGCCAGCAAGCCACCTAGCGTGGCCAGCAACAGGATCGTGATCCCATACGTGCGGCCTGATCGGCGCAATCTTGATGGCGGCGGCTGCGACGGCATGGAGCCATCCAGCGGCAGTTTTCGTGTTACAGGGGCCGTAGATGGTGGTGATGGGAATGGAAGTGGTGATGACATACCTGTCAACGGCGTCCCTTCGTTATGATCACAGTGAGGTCGTGCGTCGGCTTACGCCGTGAATTGTACGCCATGATTCGTCGGGCAAGTGGCGTTACTAGCTTGCCCCCGTATTCGTCCCATGTTACCATTGCCCGCAAGTAGATGGAAACAGATCATGCTGTTTGTGTGGCTGGTGGCATGGACGTGAGTGAGAGGCGAAGGGAAGATACAATGCGCTATACCCGACGTGAACTGCGCTTTGTCCGGGAGGGATTGGCGCACGGGGTGGTCCTGTCTGGGGCGGTCGAAGGCGAGGTCTACTCCGTGCTGGTTGATGCGCAGAGTGGTGTCGTGACACATACGATGGTCCCCCGTAAACAGGCGCTGCGTAGCGGCATGGGCGTCATTGCAATGCCAGCCGGTGATGCGACACATGTGCGCCTCGGCAGGGGGTCCCGTCTCTTGGTCGGAACACAAACCGTGGCGCACCTCACCGAACTGTGGTGTGATCGGCAGAGCGGCGCGATCACTCATGCGCTGGTTCAGGCGGGTCGTCAGCCAGTCATGATCATCCCCGCCGACTATATTCATGGCTATAGCGGCAATACTGTGTCACTAAAGGACTCTGTGCCACGGCTAGCCGACCTGCCGATCTATCGGCGCGATGAGGCGATTGCCCGCGATGTATGGACGGCGCTGCTGCTGGCGCTGCCGGGGCC
>JBDTAI010000188.1:0-8203 GCA_039924685.1 Ktedonobacterales bacterium | reverse complement strand
CTAGAAACGCTAGAAACGATTGTAGGGGCGTCCGGTGGACGCCCGCTTCTCATGCCACTACCACTGCTCATCAGGAAGCACGCTATGTCTACAAACGAACTGCCGCGCATCGAGCAGGTGTAGCCAGACCTCATGCCGCTGCTCTTTGCGCCGCATACTGAAGAAGAGTATCAGCGGCTCGTCTCCGTGCTCGACTCGCTGATTGATCGTGTTGGCGGGGACGAAACCCATCCGCTGGCGTCGCTGATAGAGATAATCAGTATACTCATCGAGCGATACGAAGACGAGCATATCCCCCAATTGGTACGATAACCAGTAACGTTTCCCCGTTACGCTTCCCCTGTGCTCGCAGTGTATCAGGGTAGCGCTACAAACGTGCAACTGATCTGGATATGTTAGGGGGGGATACCTGTGATGGAGAGACATGATTGGCGTGGGCAGGCGCCGAGGCTGGGCAGTGGCGCAGTTCGCGCGGTGATGGGTTTAGCGATCATAATGCTGGCGGTGTTGTTGGCTGGGTGCGGCGCAACGGCTGCGGCGCAACATCCGTCAGCGACCGCCACCTGGCAGATACCGACGACTGCGCCGGTAACGCCGACGGCAACCGTTGCCGCGCCCGTCACAGGTACGGCGTTGAACTGGCGGCATACCACGCTGCCCAATGGCTTCGGGATGCTCTTCCACTCATCAGACGCGAAATTCGCGGCAAGCGACGGCGCGACCGCCTACGCCTGTGGCGCGTTCAATGCCACCACCAATCAGCCGCAGATGTTGGTTGCGCATGACCGTGGACGTACCTGGGGGACGCTGCGCACCCTCTACGGCCTGCACAATGAGTGCGCCGAGATCACCGTGGATAGCATCAACTCGAACATCGCCATTGTGCATGAGAGCTTTGCGAACAATGTGGGTCCCAGCCTGCTGACGACGAATGGCGGCCAGACCTGGACGCCAACACCCAACAGTTCATCACTCTCGATTCAGGCGATGGCGACGGTCGGCGGGCGCCACCACCGCACTGAACGTACTGTTCCAGCCACCAACTGCCGCCTTTACCTACTCACCCGACGGGTACTACTCCTGCACGATGGACTTTGATGGCAGTAGTTCCACCAGCCAGGACTCGAACTTGTCCTACCAGTGGGATTTTGGCGACAACAGTGGGACCAGTTCATCTCAATCGCCCGTCTACCAGTATAGCCAGTCAGGAACATATACAGTGACGCTAACCGTCACCGATAGCGACAACCAGCAAAACGCGACACAGCAGAATGTCACGCTGACAGTAGCTGTTAACGGCTGCTTCCAGTGATGGCATGCGGCTGGCATGCGGCTGGCACGTTGTCAGCTTAGGCGCCCATCGGAGCGCGCCCACTCGGCGGCGCGCTCTACCAGATGCGCCATTGGCTCCTGCATCTGCGTACAGCGGGGCAGCGCGCCCAGCACGGTTGGCCCGTAGCTGCGGGTCTGGATGCGGCGGTCGAAGAGCACAACCACGTTGCGGCGCTGATGGCTCCAGGCGAGTCCGCCCAGCGCCTGGCGCAGCTTGAGCGTCGCCTGCGGCACGACAAACTGACTCTGTGGGTCTGACCACACCTCCGACCGCGCCGCCTGCACCGGATCGCTGAGGGCAGGGAAGGGCAGACGCGGTACGACAATACAGGCGGGCGGTGCTCCACGCTGCTCGGCGCCGTCCCAGAAGGAGCCAGCGCCCAACAGCACCGTGCGTGGCTGTGAATAGAAGGTCTGCCAGAGCTGGCGTGCGGAGCCATCTATACCCTGCGCCAGCGCCAGAATGTCGTGGCGTTCAAGCGCCCGCCGCACGCCCATTGCGCCCGCGCGCAGCGCCGCATGTGAGGGGAAGATGACCACCATCTGGCCACCCAGCGCCACCGCCAGCGCGATCATTGCCTCGTCGAGCCGTTGCTGATAGTGCGGCGAGTTGGGTTCGGGCGCGTCGTCGGGCAGGCAGAGCAGCGTTTGCGCCGCATAGTCTGGGGTGAGTGGGACGGCTGGCGTGGTGTCGGGCAGCGTGAGCATCGCGCGGGTGAAGTCGAATTCCCCGCCGACCGAGAGCGCCCAGCCCGTCAGCGCCAGCGCCCGCCCATCGCGCCAGAGCGGCTCCAGCCAGTGGCCCACACGGATCGGCGCGCGATAGAGCGTTGGAACCTCCGTTTCCGTGGTAGTGGCGCCATTGCCGCCATATTCACCATATGTAGCGTGTTCGGTCTGGCGGTCAGGATCACCGCTGGCTGAGTTAGCTGTGGCGCCTGGGTAAGCGCCATGCTGTCTATTTTGCCTTGCCGCCAGCTTCTCGGCTCGCTCCATGTCTTCCATCATCGCCAGTTGCGTTTGTTCGACCTGTTCGACCTGTTCGACCTGTTCGAGCTGCTCGACCTGCTCGACCTGCTCGACCTGCTCGACCTGCTCGACCTGCTCGGCCCGTTCGGTTTGTTCGGTTTGTTCAACCTGCTCTTCTTGATGCGCTTGTCGCGCCGCCGCCAGTTCTTCCTGTGGCGTCTCCGCCGTCTCACGCGCATTAGGATCGCGTTGTGCTGCGCTATCCGTCATTTCGGTGGCCATGCCCACAGACGCGATCATCTGCCCGCGTTGTAGCGGCGCTTCGCTGGCTCGCGTGGCATGCTCGCGCCCGTTGCGGTTGCGGTCGTTGGGGCGATTGCGGCGCCCCCCATCACGACGGTCGCCAGATGAATCCTGTGAATAGGGGATGCGCAACCAAACCACCACATCACCCCGCGCCTCTGCCGAGCCATCGCCGAGGATGGCTGTCGTCTGTGTGCGCAGATCGTCAAGCCGTTGCGCCTGTCCCAGCAGATCGGTGATGACGCCACGCGCTTTGCCGCCCGCCTCCGCTGTCTCACCGATGCGGGCTTCCAGTGTCGTTGACGTGATCGTCTGGGCCGCCTCACGCAGCGCCACCGTCAGCGCCGCCAGTCGCGCATCCAGCGCCCCCCAGGTTGTGATGGCCGCCTGCCAGGCAGCCAGCCTACGTGTATGCGCATCCAGCCGCAGCACATGGGTATCCTGTTGCTCATTGCGTTGCTGGCCGGTACGGGCCTGCTCGTTCTGCGCCTCTAGCAGCACCGCGCCAAGCGCATGAAAGAATGCCCGCCCACCACGGCGTGCCTGCTCCACCAACTCCAGCCAGGCGCGCTCACGCTCACTGGGGAGTCTTGTCGGTTGGCCGCTTTGGCGTTTGGCTGATTTCTTTGCCGCTGTTGTACTGTCCGGCGCTGGCTCAAGCTGCTCCGCCGCCAGCCGCAACAGGCCGCTATCCTCCCCCTGCGCATTCACGGCGCCCAGCGTATCCAGCAGTCGCTGCATCTCTGGCCAATCCAGCGAAAAGCCGCCCGCCCGACGCAGTTCATCCTCCAGCAGATGGGTGTCAAGCGCAAGCAGGCGCGTCGCCGCTGGCAGCCGCCAGGCGCCACTGGCGCTTTTCGCGCTACCAATGAGGTCTTGCGCCAGCGCGGCGTGTGTCGTCACCACAAACTGCGCATCCGCTGCATCCTGTTTGGCGCGTGCGGCGAAGCAGTAGCCCGCGCGCCGATAGGGACAATCGGGCGTGGTATCGGCAAACTCGCTTCCGGCGCGGGTGCGCTCCCATGCCAGCGCCTCCTGTCCAGCGAGCGTCACCTCGGCCCGCAGTCCGGTGGATGTGGAGCGCGACCAGACGGTGAGCTTCGCCAGTCCGCGCGCGACATCCAGCGCCAGCGGCGCTCCACCGCTCTCACGCGCCACGCCGAACCAGCGATGCAGGCAGAGATACCCCTCCTGCTCGTCGAGCAGCGCGATACGCAGGCGCGCGGCGGCGCCGGGTGTCACATCCGCAAGCGCGGCGGCCTGGGGCAGCAATTCGTAGGCGACCCGCCGCATCTGTTCGCCATCCGCCGCGCTGATGATCACACGCTCACCGGTCTGCGCGGCATGGGTGATGGCGGGCGCGAGGCATGCCAGCACGCCTGCCTCACCACGCTCCACCTCGATCAGGCTGGCGCCACCATCGGCGAGACACGCCGCCACACTTGCCCGCACGCTCGTCTGCCGCGCCAGTCGCTCACGCGCCGCAGCATCATCTGTGACCTGATCAGTAACCTGTGTTGCAGATAGCAAAGACGCCACCGCAGCCGCTTCAGGCGCTGATGGGGCCACATCCGCAACCCGCTTGCTACTTGCTGACGCCGCGAGTGTCAGTGGACGCTTAGGCTCCAGCGCGACCGCCATGCTGAGGGTGGCGGGGTGAATGCCGGATGGGACGTCAGGTTGATCGCCCAGCGACGCCATGAGCAGTCCCGCAAAGGGACTCGTCGCGTGCGCTTCACTGACTGCGCGGGCCTGAGCGCGCACAAAGGAGCGTGGAGTCCAGTCGGCAGGCGCATCGAGCGCCGCCAGCGCCTCGATGGCGGAGGAATCGAGCGCATCGAGGCGGTCGAGCAGCGCCAGCAAGACAGCGCGGGCCAGTTCGGCGTCTGCCAGCGCGCGGTGATAGGTGGTCGCCTGCACGCCCAGCGCCTTGCCCACCGCCGCCAGCGTATAGCTGGGCAGGTTGGGCAGCAGCATGGATGCAAGCTCGAAGGTGTCAATCAGCGGATTGCGTGTCGCCAGCCCGATGCGGCGCAGGAATGCGGCATCGAAAGGGACACTATGCCCGACCAGCGGCGCATCACCCAGGAAGGCGCGCAAGCGTGGCGCGAGCATCGTCAGCGTGGGAGCATTGCGCAGGTCGCGCACGGTGATGCCGGTGAGCCGCTGCACGCGGAAGGGAAGCGGCACGCCTGGCGAGACAAAACTCGAAAACGTCTCGACGACCGTTTGCCCGACGAACTTGACGGCGCCAATCTCGATCACGGCATCCTGCTCAGGATGAAGGCCCGTCGTTTCCAGGTCAATCGCCACACGCGCAGGTTGTGGGCGCACACTGCTCTCCGATCAAGTGAACACAGCTATCGCCATGTATTCTATCACGTTATCACAGTAGCGCCGCAGTGAAAAGCTGTGGAACGATGAAGCGCACATAAAGCCACCTCCGCCGAAGTGTATCTTCAGCGAAGGTGGCTTTATGTGCCTATGGCTGTTTCGTTGGCTCGCCCTGTCAGGCGCTGACCTGGGCCGAGGTGAGGAACTGCTCGTAGGCTGCGCGCAGACGCGGGTAGCGCAGCAGAAAGAAGCCAGCGAACTCGTTTTCCAGCGGGCGCGGCTGTTTGAGCAGGACCATGTTCACCTCTTTGGGCAGATGGTTGCCCTTGCGTCCGTTGCAGGCGCGGCAGCAGGCGACGAGGTTTTCCCAGGTGCTCTGGCCGCCGCGTGAACGGGGGATGACATGGTCGAGCGTCAGTTCGCGCATATGCTTGCCGCAATACTGGCAGGTCTCTTCATCGCGCAGCAGGATGTTGGCGCGGGTCGGGCGCAGCGCCATACGCGGCACGCGCACGTTGGCGAGCAACTGCACGATCACCGGCTCATCCGAGCAGAGACGACGCATTTCGATGCCCGCTTCGATCACCTGGCGCACGCTGTCATCTACGAAGGCTACTTTTTGCTTGGAAAGCAGCACGACAAGGCGGCGCTCCGGGATGACGGAGAGCGGTTGCAAAGACGCATTTAACACCAGTACCGGCATTGGCGACCCCCCTTCTTGCTCACACCACGTCGCCACATTGGCTGCGGCGGAGTCTAAGAAGGAGGCGGCACGGCAGGGGCTGAGAATACCCCGACTGGCGCTAGCTTCGTCTCCGCCGTCTAGAGCGACCGCTGACCAATTCAGAGGCGGCGCGGCGGTCACGCGCCAGAACACAACTACTCGAACGATAGTACACTGGTCGGTTTGCTCCCGAAGAGGCGGTCTTCTCGCCCGGCGTATGCCATGCCACACCATACCGCAGGCTTGATAACGCAAAAAGCACGCCCCGCAGGCTGGGGGCATGGTAAGTAATCTGTTGTTGATTACTCACTCGTGCTGCCGTCGCCTGCATGGCGTGCTCCTCAAGTCATACCCACTCACAATTAGAGGCAACGTAGCACGCATAGTTCGCTTGCTATGATACCCTACATATGAGTGGTCTGGTCGGGGTGAGAGGACTTGAACCTCCGACCTCAGCGTCCCGAACGCTGCGCGCGAGCCGACTGCGCTACACCCCGAGAGACACCTCTAGGCGAGACCAGCCATCTCCCTACCCACACACCTTGCGGCGATGGTTTGCCGGATGCCAGTCCCCACGCGGCGAAGTATATCATATCTGCCAGCGAAAGCGCAAGGTGTCTTTTCGCGCATCTGTGATCCCCCGTAGTAATGCCTGTTGCGATTCCTTGACGGCTCAATGACACTTCCTGCGTCGAGACTCGTTATCAATCATGAGACGATTGTTGCAGCGGGGCAGATAGCCAGATGCGACCCTGCGCTTGAGCGCTTTGCTGCCACAGTCACCCGCTTTCAGCAGCCGTATTGTCTACACCCGTCCACACACCTGCCTACAACAAGGAGCCTGCCCCATGTCTGACCCTTCTGCGCAGCCCCGAACCGTGTTGCTGGTGGACGACAATACCGAATTGCTCTTCTTGCTGACCACCACACTGGAGAAGCTCGGCGGATTTCGCGTGGTGACGGCGGAGAACGGCGCCGACGCGCTGCATCGCTACTTCGAGGCGCAGCCCGATTGTATGGTGATTGATGTGAAAATGCCAGGGCTTGACGGCTATCAGCTGGTGCGGGCGCTGCGCGGCGATCCCGCCTCGGCGCAGACGCCGTTGATCATCCTTTCGGCGATGGTGCAGGAAAAGGATCAGCTTGCAGGGCTGGTCTCCGGCGCCGATGAATATCTGCTCAAGCCTGTCAAGCCGCTCGATCTCATCGAGATGATCCAGCGCGTCATCGGTGTCAGCAGGGCGGATCGCCAGCGGCGTATGCAGCAGCTTGCCGATGGTGATACCCCCACCCTGCGCACGTGAGTTGACGGGGCTGGGTGGCAGTGTTCTACCTAATCGGCTGGTCTATTGATGTATCCACCAATCATCTACATGGAGTGAGGCAGAGCAATGACGGAGCCTGGCGAGGCACATAGTCTGGCGTATACGACAACACAGCAGCAGGGCGATAGCGCGCCGATACCGCAGCCAATACCGCAGGAGCGCGACATCTATCGCGCCTATGACCGCACGCGCCGCCTGCGCATTGCGCGCATCCTGGGACTGATCTTCTGTATACTGCAAGTCGTGCTGTTGATCGTCGTCGGCGTGATCATACTGCATGGGCCGCTGCGCTCCTCGCAACGCATGAGCACCATCATTGGCTTCAGCCTGACGACGCTGGTGCTCGTGTTCTATCTCGTCGGCACATTTGGCGCCTATCGGGGGCATGTGCGCATTGCGGCGCTTGGCTTGCTCACTGGCACGGGAATGATCTATACGCTGCCGCTGCTGATCTATGTGTTTCAGAACGGCGTTGATGCATTCGTGATTGCGGTGCTGGTCGGGTCCGCCACCTTCATTCTGCTGGTGAGTGTGCTCACCGCCAGCCAGTGGCCGTTGATCCTCGCCACGCTGCTTGCGAATGTGGAGACGGCGCTGATTGTGTTGTATATGCCGACGGCGCCGGGCCTTGCAAACAATATTTTTACCCAGCCACTCTCGCTGGTCGCCACCGTCATACTCATCCAGTGGGGCGTGGCAGGTGTTCAGCTTGCGGCGCAGCAGCAATCACTGCGCACATTGCGCGAACTGGGTGATATTCGCATCGCCTATGAGCGCGCTCGCCAGCTTGACGAACTGAAAGACCAGTTCATCTCCAACGTCAACCATGAACTGCGCAATCCGGTGATGGCGTTGCAGGGCTATGTGCAACTGCTCTCGATCAGCGGCGAGACAATGACGCCGCAGGAACGCGCACTCTTCCTCGAACGCGCCACCGTGGCGGGCGATCAGTTGGGCGAACTGGTCACGAGCATCCTCAATGCGCGGCAACTCGACCGCGACGCCACCGACTTCACACCGGAGGTGGTGGAGGTGCGCCCGACGCTGGAGGCCGCCGCCAGCCTGATCGATCCACGCGAGGGCAATATGGTCGAGCGCGATCTGCGCGTCCACATCCCCGACGGGCTGACGATCTGGGGTGAGCATGTGCGTCTGCGGCAAATCCTCACCAACCTGCTCTCCAACGCCATCAAATACTCGCCGCCCGGCGCTCCTG
>JBDTAI010000187.1:0-4742 GCA_039924685.1 Ktedonobacterales bacterium | reverse complement strand
GTCCGTCAAGTGGCAAGAGAACCAGAGAAAGGAGAGCGGCGTTCCCTCTGCCTGCCTGAAGGTAGTGGGCGCCGCGCCATAGACTGCGATGGAGAAGCCAAAATATCTGACAGCATTGCCCATTTTTGAGGAGCTGCGCGGCGAGCGTGTGCTGCTGCGCCCCTATCGCCTCGACGATAGCGACGACATGTACGCCGCTATCGAGGCGTCGCGCGATCATCTGCGCCCCTGGATGCCCTGGGCCGATCAGAGCGCCGAGCAACAGCGCGACTGGCTGGTACATCGCATTGCATCCTGGCTGCTGCGTGAGGACCTGATCGTGGGCATATGGGAGGCGGCAACAGGGCGCTCCCTGGGCGGCTCAGGGCTGCACGGCATCAACTGGGAGATCGGCGCGTTCGAGATCGGCTACTGGCTGCGGGCGGACGCCGAGGGCAAGGGCTATATGACGGAAACAGTGCGCCTGCTGACCGACTACGCCTTCGATATGCTCGACGCCAACCGGGTTGCGATTCGCTGCGACGCAGAGAACCGACGGAGCGCAGCGGTGGCCGCACGCCTCGGCTTCGTGCGCGAGGGCTGCCTGCGTAGCGATACCCGCACCGCCGACGGCACGCTGCGCGACACGCTGGTGTTCTCGCTGATCCGCAGCGATCCCCGCTGGCCCACACACTAGAGTATCAGATGCGGTTGATGGTCTTACCCATAAATCTGCCAAAGAGCTTGTAGGCCCACTTGCGCAGGAAGTAGCGTTCGATGCGTTTGGGATTGCCGCTCGCCAGCACTTCGCCCATATAAATCGAGCTATCCACTTTGCGGGCGGTGCGGACAGCCTTGTGTTCTTCCGCCGCAAGATGTTTGGCTTCGTGGGCGACGCTTGATGAAGCTGATTTCTTCGCTGCCATGATGATCTGCCTCCTCATAGCCGGAGGCGTTCTCAGGGAATCCCCATCGTCCTCCGGCGTTCTGGCAGACAGCGTAGCCCGCGCGCCGCGCGCTTGTCAAACAAGCACACCATTCGTACCGCCCGCATGGCCCGATAGTACATTATCGTGTTGGTGAGCGCCCATCATCCATTGGAATAGGCGGGCGTAGTGAGCCAGGGCGAGAGGCGTGGTCCGCAACTGGGAGGCGATACGCCCTTACTGCGTTCAGCGCCAGTATGCCCATGAGCGGGGAAGTAAATACCGTTGGACTCACACCGGTATCGAGAGAAGTGACGCTTTATAGTCCTGTGCCTTGTTTTCCAGCCTCAACAGCAGTGAGGCACACCACTCTGGATAGTCCTGATCCTTCGCCAGATCCTTCGCCAGATCCATCACCCGCACCAGCTTTGCATACTGGATGAGATTCACCAGCCGCATCCATGTTGGCAACTGTGAGATGCGTTCCTCATCCATGGAAGCGTGTTTAGAATACCCACGGATGAACGCGCGGAATGATGGGTGGCTCAGATCAGCGTCGGTCTCAAAGAGATCTCTGAGGGCAAGGGCGACATCGGCAACATACCAGGAATACGAACAGTCGTCGAAGTCCAGCATCGCTAGTGTCTCGCCTTGCCAGAAGAGATTATCGAGTTCAAAATCGCCATGAATGAGGCCGTAGTTCGTGTCTGTCACTGGGAGCGCAGCGAGGAACGCGGTGAGGTAATCGCATTCGACCTGGACCCGTGGTTCGTCTTTTGGCACATAGGTTTGGGCCAGCGTGAGGTGATCTTTCCAAGTGCCGCGCGCGGATACCCTGGGATCGTGGTACTGGTGGAGCGTGGCATGCAGTTTCCCTAGCGTGGCTCCCCAGACCTCAAATTGAGCGGTACTCAGCTCTTCAATTTCCAACTGAGAACCTTGCAGTTGCGCGAAGACGACGGCATGAAAGCTGCCCAAATCCGTCTCGACCGTTTCCACGCAGCGGCCATTTCTGGACGCAATGGGAGTCGTCACGGTCATTCCCTGGCTTGCGAGGAAGTCTAGTAGAGCCATCTCTGCCTCGATAGCTGCTGCTGTCCGTTCGGCGCTATCGGCAAAACGCAGAAAGTAGCGATTTCCTGCGTTGTGGAAGACGTACACGAAGTTTGCGCTTGATCTGAAAAACTGTGCTGAGCCTGGATCATGCTCCCACTGCTCCAGAATGCGGTCGGCAATGCGGCTCTGCCCCTGGGTATCCAGAGTGTTATCAACCTTGAGCATGGTACTCAATTTCATCATAGGCTATGTCCTGCTTTTCTCTCATAGTGGCCGATTTTCCATCGCCTGGTCTGTGACGCTATCAGATGCCCCACTGCCACAGGCATTATACCAGATGGAGAGCGTTTTTCCGGGGACATTCATACCAGTACTCATGCTTTGCGCCGATTGCTCACTCTTCGCCTTGTTGACCATAGGGCGCCGGTAGCCAATGTATCATGCGGCGCCGAGGTAGGCGATCAGACACTCGATGCCCTCGCTGGCGCCGGTGATCTCGCGCAGCCGTCGCCCAAGCGTGCGCGTCATCAGCGGATTGCCGCGCGCCTGCGCCTGCCACTTCTGCGCCACCTCCTGGGCGGCCACCTGCGCCCGCTCCAGCGTCTCCACCGCGCAGAGGCCGAAGCCTTCCACATAGCTCAAGCCGCGTGTCACGCGCTCCGCCTGCGCCAGTGGTTCGGCCAGTCGCGCCGCTACCTCGTCCTCATCGCAGCCCAGCCGCGCCGCCAGTCGTTGCTCCGTCAGCACACCCTGCGTCTGCGCCTCAGTGAAGATCGCCGTCAGTCGCTGAGTCTGCGCCTGGTGAGCCACCCGCGCCACTGCCTGCTCCAGCAGTTCCGGCAACGCCTGCAACGATTCTCGCCCACTGTAGCGCAGCGTGAGTAGCGCGTGTTCATCACTCCACGTCGGACGCTTTTCGCCTGGCTCGACCACGATCACCGGGAGGCGCGCGGCGAGTGCCGCCAGGCGCCCTGCGGCGGTTGGATCAGCCGGTGGTGGCGTCAGATACACCCGTTGCTCGCCCCGCTGGCAGGTGAAGAGCGGCGCCAGGGCGCCATCCACCATCAGCAGTGGTTCAGTGGCGCGTCGCAACCGCCAGGCGCGCAACGCCTCATGGTCGCCTGAGCGACGTAGCGCGGCCACATCGCTGATGAATGCGTCGGTTTGGCGCCAGCACGCCAGCAGCGTTTGCCCATCGAGTGTCGCGGCGGCATCCTCTCGTGAGGCGGTCAGGTAGCCAAGTGTCTCGGCGGTGAGCTTGAACTGCCAGATACCGCCGTTTGGCGCCGCCACCCGCGCCTCCGCCGTTCGCGCAGGCAGCCCGGTAAGCATGAGCGCCACCAGCAGCCGCACGAGCCGCGCGCCATGCCGCGACCAGTTCTCCATCGCATCCTGCCGACCATGTAAGGTCAGGCTCTTTGCATCCAGATCAGCCTGCACGCCCACCTGCGCGCAGAGCGCCCGCACAAGCTGTTGCTGCGGTTGTCGTAGCGCCGACCGCAGCGTGACCTGCATACTGACGGCATTCGCCAGCAGCGCCGCCACCGTCGCATAGTTGAAGCGCGCGATCACATCATCCGCAGTGGGCAACGGGCCGATGCGCGTCAGGATCGCGTTGGCCGGCTGATCCAGCGTGGTCAGCGTCTCGATCTGCTCGATGGTGAGGCCCAGCGCCGCGCCCGCACGGGCCAGAAAGGGCGCACGTTCCAGTCCGCCGACGAAGCCCGATTCCTGCTCGTTCGACGCATGGTAGAGCCAGAGACGCAGATCGCCCGACGTGATGATACCATGTTCAGCCAGCGTCACCACCTGTTCAACTGCCACCACCTCGGCGAAGGCGCGTTCACGCGGGCGATAACTCTCACCCAGGCAGGCGACGATGCAGCGTGCGATCTTGTGGTCGCCGAAGAGCTGGATCACCACCTCCTGATCGAGTTCCTGGCGGCGTTTGCCCAGCATGGATTCCAGATAGCGCACGGCCAGCTCGATGCGCGGCGCCAGCGAACGGTCGCGCAGCAGGTGCGGATACACAATGCGTTCGCCATCGCCGCCACTGGCGCGGCGTGTCGTCTTGCGCAGATCAGCCAACTTCAACATACTGGACCCCCTTTATTCGCCCTATTCGCCCTATTCGCCCTTGCGCTTGGGGCGACGACGGCGAGCGGCGTTGCGTTCGGTGGTGCGCCGCGAGATCAACTCATAGAGCTGCGCCTCCTCCGGCTTGGGACGCAGCACCCGCCCCAGCCGCTGCACGTATTCGCGCATCGAGGCGCTGCCACTGGCGACGATAGCCACTGTCGCATCCGGCACATCCACGCCCTCGTTCAGCACGCGCCCCGTCACCAGCTTGCTGAAGGCGCCCGACCGGAAACCTTCGAGGATCGCGCGGCGTTCGGCGGGCGGTGTGCGATAGGTGATCGCGGGCAGCAACAGCGCGCGGCTGATGCGTTCCACCATCTCGACATACTCGGAGAAAATGATCACCTTGTCATTGGCATGGCGACGTAGCAGGTCTTCTATCGTGGCGATCTTGGCGTTGGCGTTCATGGCGACGAGCCGCGCCTCATGGTGCGCCCGCAAGGCCCGCCGCGCCTCCGGATCGAAGCCGCTACGGCGGATCAACGCCTCGAACATGCCGGGGCCAACGCCCAGTTGCGAGCGCCGCGTGGCGAGATACCACTTCCACTCGCCCATCAGCGCCTCATAGCGCAGTTCTTCATCAGGCGAGAGATCAACAAAGACACGCCGTTCGCGGTAGGCGGCGATGTGGCGCGCAGCGGA
>JBDTAI010000186.1:0-12376 GCA_039924685.1 Ktedonobacterales bacterium | reverse complement strand
AGGTCTGTATGGATCTTGAAGACTTTTTGCAGCCTGAAGTGGGTATCGCCGCCGCCGTGGTGGCAGTTGTCGCCTCGCCACGGCTACGCAAGTTCGCGCGCAAAGGCGCAGTCTTTGGCGTGGCAGGCGCACTGATCGCGTCAGATGCCGTGACATCCTTCGCCCGTGGGGTGCAGCAGAGCGCTAAACAGGCAGCCGCTGCAGCGGCAAACGGCGCAAACGCGACCAATGGCGCTACCGATCAGCATGTCACCGTGCGCGAAGAGACCGCGCAGAGCAATGAGCAATCCGCTGGCGCCGAGGGCGAACCGGTCGCCGCTGGTGTGGAAGGGAAGTAATATGACTGACTCCCATACAGGTCAGGCGCATAATGGCCAACAGCGCGCCACAAAAGGGCGGAGGAAGTCGGGCACGACCGATCATCAGCCTGATCACCAGGCAGAGCGCGCCGATGGGCATGCTGACGCAACTGCATCTGCTGCGAATGGCGCAACAGGCGTCAATGTAGACGCTGCCATGCAGCGCGCTGAGGCAACGGTAGATGTGGCAGCACAACATGTAGGCCGCTGGGCTGCTGCATTTGGGCATGGTGTGCAGCGCGCCGTCGCCCGCGCGCGCGAAGAGGGCGAAGACATTTGGGCCGAAGCGCAGCACATGCGCCACGACCGGGGTGGCGCACCCCCCGAAGCCTAGCTAGCGCAGAACTGGCAAAACGCAATAAAGCCACCCGCCTGAAGGCTGGGCTACTGGAACAGACCGAAACAGATACAGAACAGGAACACCATGAGCGCGGCATTTGCGGATGTGGGGCAGCAGGCGTGGGAACCGGTTGTGTTGAGCGCGATCCCAGGTCGCGCGCGGGTGCGGCTGCCAGAATGGAGCGGCCAGCGCCCACGCGGGCTTGAGACGCTGATCCGCGCCATACCTGGTGTGCGGCGCGGCCAGGCCAATTCCCTGACGCGCAACCTGCTTATCGAGTACGACCCGGCAAAGACGACCTGCGACGCCATTGTGTCGGCGCTTGCCGACCGCCACCACGAGATCGCCGCGCTCTCCGGTACGGAGACCGCCGCTCCGCCGACGAGCAGTGAACAGCGGGACAAGACGGTGCGGGCGCGTATTAGCGTGCGCGGCATTGATCGCGACCCGGAACTGGCGCGGCGGGTAGTCGAGCGGCTGCAACGCACGCCTGGCGTCAGGGCCTACGCCAATCCCATGACTGGCCGGGTGCTGGTAGAGTTCGCGAAGCATGACGCCGACCTCGACGAACTGATCGCGCGGGTGGCGGATATTGAACTGCCCGATATGCTCGATGAAGACCGGCCTGCCGATCCGCTTGACCCCAAGCCGCTGATCCAGGGCGCCACCCGCTCCATCGGCGCCGCGCTGGGGTTGGGATTGACCGCCGCCCAGCAGATTCCCGGCCTCGAAGGCCCATTGGTTGATCCCAACATCGCCGCGCAAATCTCCGGCGTCATCGGCATTCTGCGCCAGTTCCCGTTCCTGCGCAATGGCCTGCGTCGCCTCTTCGGGCGCAACGTGGCCGATCTCGCCCTCAGCCTGCCCGACATCGTGACCCAGGCGCTTTCCAACAACCCGTTAGGTCTTGCAGTATCCGGCGCCGAGTCGCTGCGCATCTTCACCGAGGAACGGCTGCGGCTGGCGGCATGGAAACGCTATGAAGCGCATCTGGAAGGTGTCGCTGGCGCAACACCAGGCGCGGTCATTCGTCTGGAAACTGGCGACAGAACCCCACTGGCGGCGAAGGTGATCGAGGGCTTCGGTACGGCCACAGGGCGCAGCGGCGCTCCCCAGAAAGTGGCGCCTGGTGAGGTTATATCAGCGGGCGCGCGTCTCTTTGGCGGCCCGTTCGTGCTGGAGATGCAGGCGGGCGCCAGCTTGACCCCGCAACCGCGACCTGCGCCACTCACGCCGACGCTATACGACCGGTATACGCGGATCGTCGGTGGCGTGTCACTGGGCTATGCCGCGCTCACTGCCGTGCTGACACGCTCCTATACGCGCACCTTCGCCGCACTGCTGCTGGTCAATCCGCGCACGGCGATCATCGGCATGGAGGCGGCCAACCTCGATGCATCAGCGCGCGTTCTGCGTGCTGGCTGCACCGTCGTCGGCACACGACCTGACCGTACCATCCGCCGCCCCAACACGCTGCTGCTGGATGGCCCACGCCTGATCACCGACGTATTCGAGGTGACAACTGTATTCCCGCTGCGCGATGACCTCGATACGGCAGCGATATTGGCGCATGCGGGCAGCATTGCGCTGGCCGCTGGCTCACCGTGGGGTGGCCTCTTCCGCTCGGCGCCCTCGCTGCCCGCAACGGATGGCCACTTCGATGGCCAGACCGCGACTGCGCGCATCCACGGCGTCAGCTATTCACTGACGCAGGCGCCCCAGCATACCTCACATGCCTCAGTGACGCAATCGGAGGCGACGGATGCGCGTGAGCGGCGCATTTTGGCGCGTGGCGAGCAGGTCTTGCGCCTGCATAGCGAGCAATCACCTGATCTGCTGGCGTTGATCGCGTTCCGGCCCCGGCTGGCGCAGACGGTGAGCGTTCTGGTGGAGACATGCAAACGCTATCATGTGGCGGTGGCGCTGCTGCCGGGCGCTGATGCAGTCACCACACATGCTGTAGCACGCCGCGCCGGTATCCCAATGCTCGACGCCGACGATGCGCTGGGGGAGATTCGCGCGCGTCAGATGCTCGGCGAGTTTGTCGCGTTCGTCTCGGATGGCGGGCATGCGGCGGCGGTCTTCGAGGCCAGCGATCTCGCCATTGGCCTCACCGATGGACGCCGACCACTGGCGGCCCGCGCCGACCTGATCGCACCCGACCTGATCGCGCTGGCGGAAATCATCGAGGCGGGCGGGCGGCGCGACATCGCTGTGCGCGATGCTGTGTTGCTCTCGCTCATCTCCAACGGTGTTGGTCTGGTGTGGGGGTTGCGTGGAGCGCCGGGGATCGCGGTGGCGTCGCGCGCGGTCTACATCACGGCGCTAGCCGCGCTGGTAGATGGCTGGTATCGGCTGCGCGGCGGCGAACGCCCAGGCGCCACTATGGGCGCGCTGGTGGACCCACATCCAGAGCAATGGGGCGCGCGCAGTGTGCGCGAAACGCTGCTGGCGCTCGGCGCTTCGCCTAACGGCCTGAGCAGTGAACAGGTGGCGTTGCGTCATCGCTCAGATGTGACGATTGGCCCGCGCCCCACGCTGCTCAAAGCAGTGGGCGAACAGCTTCGCTCGCCATTGACCGGTGTGCTGGCCTTTGGCGCAGGTGTGTCCTTCCTGATCGGCGCCCCCGCCGATGTGGCGCTGATCGGCGCGACCATTGCCGCCAACGTGGCGATGGGCGTTTGGCAGGAGCGCAAGGCCGATCAGGTGGCGGAGACGCTCAAACGGTTGGGCGCCGCGACCGCGCGGGTGCTGCGCGATGGGCAGGTGGTGGAGCTTCCGGCGGGACAGGTGGTTCCCGGCGATGTGCTGCTGCTGGCGACCGGCGACCGTGTGACCGCGGATGCGCGCTTGATCGAGGCGCAGGCGCTCGAAGTGGATGAGGCGGCGCTCACCGGTGAGTCGCTACCCGTGCGCAAGGCGCCGGATGAGGCGACCGACGCCGGACGGGTGATTCTGGAAGGCAGTGATGTCACCACCGGCAGTGGCAAAGCCGTCGTCTTCGCAGTGGGCAAAGACACCCGCATGGGATCGATCACCGAGGCGCTGGCGACCGACGATACGCGCCAGAGTCCGCTGGATGCGCGCTTGAGCGAACTGCTCCGCCAGGTGGCGCCAATTGCGCTGATCGGTGGCGCCATCGTCACCGGCGTTGGTTTCCTGCGCACGAGATCGTTGTTGCCTCAACTCGCCATCGGCGCGACTGTAGCGATCTCCGCCGTGCCGGAGGGGCTGCCGCTGCTCACCCAGGTCAGCGAGGCAGGTGTGGCGCGGCGTCTGGCGAACCACAATGCGTTGACGCGCCGCCTGCCAGCCGTCGAGGCGCTGGGCCGCGTTGACGTGATCTGCACTGACAAGACCGGTACCCTTACCGAAGGGCGACTGATCCTCAGTTGCATTGCCGACACCAGTGGCGAACAGGAAACCCGCCTCGATGGCGCTGGCGAGACGCCTGAGACGCCTGAGACAGATGAATCGGGTGCTGGAAAGGCTATCCAGTTATCCGCAACGCTACGCGCCGTGTTGCTGGCGGCTGCGCTGGCAAGCCCGCGCCCCGACGGGCAGGATGCAGGCGCGCACCCCACTGATGTCGCCATCATCCAGGGTGCGCTGCGCGTGGGCCTGGGCGACGAAGTGCGACGCGAACGCGCGGAGGAACTACCTTTCGATCCGGTGCGCTCGTTCCACGCCACTCGCACCGATGGCGCAGTCTCGGTGAAAGGGGCTCCCGAGGTGTTGGCGCATCGCTGTGTCGCGCTACGAGCCGATGGCGTCGATCGGCCGCTCGACGACGATGGACGCCAGCGATTGCTGGCGCGAGCGTATGCGCTGGCCGAACAGGGATTGCGCGTGTTGCTGGTCGCCAGCGGACCCGAAGATTCCACGCTCGATAATCCCGCCGGGCTGACGGCGCTGGGCTTCGTCGGCATCAGCGATCCGCTCAAGCGGGGTGTGCCACAAGCGGTGCGGCGTTGCCGTGCAGCGGGTGTGCGCGTGATCATGCTAACCGGCGATCATCCCGCCACTGCCCAGGCGATTGCGCGTGAGGCGGGGCTGCTACCGATGGAAAGCGACGCCCAACGGTCCGGCGGATTCGATGAGGCGATTGTGACAGGCGCCGAGATCGCAGGATTGCACAACGGCGACCTTGACCGCCGGTTGGAGCATGCCGTCGTGATTGCGCGCGCGACGCCGCTCGACAAGGTCCGTATTGTCGAGAGCCTGCAACGGCACGGCCACACGGTCGCCATGACGGGTGACGGCGTGAACGATTCGCCTGCATTGCGGCTGGCGGATGTGGGTGTGGCGATGGGACGTGGCGGCACAGAAGTAGCGCGGCAAACCGCTGATGTGGTGCTGGCCGACGATGATTTCGCCACGCTGGTCGAAACCTTCGTGGAGGGGCGTAGCTTCTGGCGCAACATCCGCCGTTCGATTGGATTACTGCTAGGCGGCAACCTGGGTGAACTTGGCCTGGTGGTGGGGGCCAGCGCGCTGGGCTTCGCGGCGCCGCTCTCGGCGCGGCAGGTACTCGTCATGAACATGATCACCGACATCCTGCCGGGGTTGGCGGTGGCGCTACAACAGCCAGAGAATCGTGATCTGGCGGGGCTGGCGCGCGAGGGCACCACGGCGCTCGACAAGCCACTGCGCAACGACGTGTTCCGGCGCGGTGTCTTCACGGCGGCGCCCTCACTGGCGGCATATCTTGCCGCGCTGAGTATGGGCGCTCCAGCGGCAAGCTCGGTGGCGTTCGCCAGCGTGATCACAACGCAACTTGGCCAGACACTCGAAACCGGCTGGTCGGAGGGTACACTCACACCCGCGATGCTGGCGGCGATAGGCGGATCAGCGCTGGCGCTGGGCGCATCATTCGCTGTGCCGACGCTGCGCACATTCCTCGGTCTGGCGCTGCCCACGCCGCTTGGCTGGGCGCTGATCGGTGGTTCCACACTCTCAGCGGCGGCGCTCAGCCGCATGTTCTCGCATGGTAGTCTGCCCACCCCAGCGCAGCAAGGTCAGCCACAGCCGCCAGTGTTATTGCTACCCGCCCCTGGTATGACAACAGCATGATCGTATAACTCGGCCTTATAGCTCGGCGCGCACATCCTGCACGGCGGCTACCATGCGTGTCAGCTTCTCACGCGCCATATCGGGCGGCAGGTTGCGCAGGCCACAGTCGGGTGAAATCCAGAGACGCTCCGGCGCCACGGCACGGGCGGCATTGCGCACACGGGCGCGTAGCTGCGCCGGACTCTCCAGCGCAGCATCCTGCGTATCCACCACGCCAACACTCAGCCGTGTCTCGCTGAACTCGATCTGGTCGGCGTCGAAGGCGGCAAGGTTGGCGATGCGTGTATTCTCGATGTCGAGAACGCCAAAGGAGAACAACAACACCTCCGACGCGACGGCGCGCAGGTCGCCGCAGACATGCAGCACCGAGATAGCAGGTGTGGCGGCAAGTTCACGCAGCGCATCCGCCGCCAGTTCGCCGCTCACACGTTCCCCCAATGCAGCAGGTAGCATTGGTTCATCCACCTGCACCACCTGCGCGCCCGCCGCACAGAGCGCCACCACCTCATGCGCCAGAATCTCGCTCAACCGCAGGATCAGCGCCGGATCGTCGGGTCCACGATAGGGGGCGCCGGGAACGATGCGGCTGGCGAGCGCCAGTGTGATCGGTCCGGTGACAATGCCCTTCACCTCGGCATGTCCGGTGGCAAACTGCCGCGCCAACTGATAGTCGGCAAGCGTGATCGGCTCGGAGGCTTGATCCAGCGCGTCCACCACCTCCCACACACCATCTGCCGCCAGTTCGAAGCCAGGGATACGCGACGCGAACAGGCTAATCATGTCGGTGCGCACCTGCCCATCGCTGATCAGTTCGACCCCCGCCGCCAGTTGATCCTCCACCGCGCGCAGGATCGCCCGTCGCGGTGGCAGCCCGCCCGTGGGATAGCTGCCGACGACGGTGGTGAGCAGCGGTAGTGTCTCGATGTCCAGCATAAATAGGGTGTCCTCAACTCTTGCCATTCTTCACCTGTCACATCGCCCAAGATTGTATCTGCCAACGCGCTGATGCCGCAAATAGCGCGCTGGCGCCTCCTTCGAGCCGAAGAAGTGTTGGGTGAAAGTGGCGATGAAGCTGATCTCGATGAGCAGTCCCACCAGGGTTTCAGCAGCCAGAAGAGCGACGTGATCCCCTCGGTTGATGCCCTGCCACCAGCGTTGAAGTGGACCTATGCTACCCATGCTACTAGAAGTTCGGAGACAACCAGGATTTCTGCGCCAGCGCGTTCTTGACCTTCGCGATGTACTCGATGGCGCCCTGTGTATACCACCAGCCGCTATACCACCGGCCCAGGCAGCCCCAGATGTCGCCCGCATGATATTTTGGATAGCCGGGCAGGGGTGTCCCGTCGTTCAGGTACGTGGTCCAGCCCTCGTAGCACGCGCGCAGCATGGCGTAGGTATATTCGGCGCTAAACGCGGTGCTGGTGCGTGCCATAGGCCAGGCATCCTTGAAGTAATACCACTTGATCTGGAAGATTCCGTAGCTCTGGTAGCAGCCGGAGCCATTCCATGTACCCGGCGGGCAGTATTGCTGGTTAGTGGTCTAGTCGCCGAGCTGGCCCTGGCGCCAGTAGGATTCGACCACCGCTTCGGCCCGCACGATATTTGGATCGAAGCCCCACTTGCAGGCGACCCATTGGAGGATTTCATCGGTGGTTCCGGTAAAGTTCCCGGTGATCTGACGACGCAGCGTATCTGCTTTGGAATTCAGGCCAAGCGAGGGACCCCACGGACCCAACGCAGCAATCTGCGCCGCCGTCGGAACGGTTGAGTTCGCCGTGCGATTGTCGGGTCGCGGCTCAAAGGATGATCGGTGGACACGCGCCGCGCAGGTCGCCTCGCTGGGCAGCGGCGAGCCAGGTGGCAAGGTTCCAGTCGTGCTGGGAGGCGAGGTCGCTCCGCTGGTTGGTGTCCGCGTTAGCGCCGTCGGGCTGGCGCCTGGCGACGCGGTCCCGGTAGTGGTACTCGTCGCAGATGCGGTAGCGGTCGCAGATGCGGTAGCGGTCGCAGATGCAGTAGCGGTCGCAGATGCGGTAGCGGTCGCCGCCGAGATCGCCGTCGATCCTGGGGCGCCTCCCATGCCTAACGGCGGGGAGCAGGCCGAAAGCAACAGCGCCAACATGAGCAGAGCCAGTTGCGGGATCCTGAGACGTTGCGAGTGTCTTGGCGAGTGTCTTGGCGAGTGTCTTGGCGAGCGTCTTGACATGCTGGACCTCATCCTGGAATACATGCACGCACTATCCAATCCTATCGGCGTGATGGTAACATATGGCTTTCAGCACGCAGCCCAGAAGTACTGCACAAGATGGCGGGTACAGAATCTCATATTGGCCGAGATTTCTGTTGGGCCAGATGCTGTTTTGCCGCGCAGGGGTACGGATACGCGGCGGGCAGCAGGTTGTGCGCAAGACACAGTGGGAGCTTCAAAGCTATTATTTAATCACTTTCCTGTTCCATCCCCATTCTGTTACCATTCATAACTGACCATACATTCGGATTGGCGAAAGGAGATGCTCTCGTGGAATGCTGGATCTGTGTGACATGCGGAAGCCAGTTCGCCCCCAGCCAGGAACCACCATCTCACTGCCCGATCTGCCTGGATCAACGGCAGTACATCGGTTATCAAGGGCAACGCTGGACAACGTTAGGCGCAATGCGACAGGAGGGCTACAAGACGGTTATCCAGCAGGAGGAGCGACACTTGACGGGATAGGGACGACCCCATCGTTTGCCATTGGGCAGCGCGCCTTGCTGGTTCAGACTGGCCAGGGCAACCTTCTTTGGGATTGCACCAGTTTTCTTGACCAGGAGGCGGTGCAAGCCGTACAACAACTGGGCGGGATCGCCGCCATTGCCATCTCGCATCCACACTATTACAGTTCGATGATCGAATGGGCCGAGCGTTTTCAGGCTCCGGTGTATCTGCACGAAGCAGATCGCCAATGGGTCATGCGTCCGAACGAGTGCATTACCTTCTGGTCTGGCGCCACCCTCCCGTTGCTGGGCAATCTCACGCTGGTGCGCTTGGGTGGGCATTTTGCCGGTGGGACCGTCCTGCACTGGCCGCAAGGGGCGGATGGGAAGGGCGCGCTTCTCAGTGGAGACATCATCACCGTGGTCGCAGATCGCGCCTGGGTGAGCTTCATGTACAGCTATCCGAATTTGATCCCGCTACCCGCGCGCGAAGTGCAGCGCATACGCGATACCATTGCTCCTTATGCGTTTGATCGCCTGTATGCCGCCTGGTTTGAGCGCGTGGTCAGCAGCGACGCCAGCGCAGCCGTCCAGCGATCAGCGGATCGCTATCTCAAGGCCATCCAGGAAGGGTTGGAGCCTGCCCCATAATCCGGAGGCGACAGGCATCGCGTCATCCAGGCGTTACGAACAGAACCGCTAGAATTGCTATTGTTTGCGGCCACCCAGGCGGGCGCGCACGATGCCTGCCAGCATGCCTACCTCCTCGACCCGCAGCGCGGCCACCAGCGCGAAGTAGGCGAGGCTGGCGGCGCCGCCAACGAGGATCACTGTCAGCGCCTGCCCGCGCAGATTGTCCAGCGTGAAGAGGCTGGCCGAGAGGTGGGGTAGCAGTAGCAGCCCACCCCAGCAGACGAGGCCCATCACGATGGCCGCCAGCACGATGCGCGCCAGGCCACCGCCCAGTTCGCGCCAGCCCAGGTTGCCGATGGCAAGCGTCAGCAACACCAACAGGATGATCGCGTGGCCGGAGTTGAGCGCGGCGTTGGCGAGCGCGATGGCGGGCAGGCCAATCGTGGTGGCGAAGGGGACGGCCACCAGCGCCCAGAAGCCAATCGAGACGACGCCTACCACCACCGGAATGATCGTGTTCTTGCGGGCGTAGAAGGCGGCGATCAGCAGTTGGTCTAGCGCCAGGAATGGCAACTGATAGGCGTAGTTTTGCAGCGCCAGCGCATTGCGCACCGTGCAGCCGTGCTGACATGTCCCGTGCTGGAAGAGCAGCGCCATGATCGGCGTGCGCAGCGCGATCAGCCCGACGGCGGCAGGGATCATCAGTAGCAGACCGAGACGGAAGCCGAGGACCAGCGTGCGCTTGAAGTCGGCGGTGTCGCGCCGGTTGGCGGCGTCGGTGAGTGGCGGCAAGACCGCGAATGAGAGCGCAGCGGCCACCAGTCCAGTTGGGAATTGAACCAGCGTGGTCGCGCTTTGTAGCGCGGTGGCGTTCTCGGCCACGCCGCCCGGCGCATGGCCGAGCAGGTAGATTTCGAGGTTCTGCTGGGCCACGCTGAGAATCAGCCCTGCCGCAATTGGCGCATAGAGCCGCACGATCTGCCGCACGGCGGGATGGCGAATATCGAGGACGGGTCGCCAACTGATATGCGCCTTACGCAGTCCAGGGATGAGGATCACGACTTCACAGAGCGCACCGAGCACCAATCCCCCCGCCAGTCCATAGGCGCCGATGGTGCGGGCCATATCGAGCGCGCCGCCCGTCTCATGGCGAAAGATGTCGCCCAGCGGCACGCCGACGATCAAGGCGCCAGCGATCAGCGCGACGACGCCACACACGATCACGCCGACATGCTGGATACCGGTGGCGAAGGCGGGGTAGACCACATCGCGCAGCGCATAGAGCAGGCCAGAGGTAGCGGCATATAATCCCAGGCCAAAGAGCGCAAGCGCGGCGATCTGCACCAGCCGCACGGTCAACCCCTGGTCCGCGTGGCCCTCTTTGGCGAGGTAGAACGGGATTAGCGTGGGAGCGATGAAGACCAGTACACCGACCGCCAGCGCCATCAGGATCGCGACGAGGTTGAAGACCGTGTTGAAGACACGGCGCAGTTCGGCGCGTTGCTCAGGGTTGCTATAGTCCACGAAGGTGGGGATCAGCGCGCCACTGACCGAGCCACCCACCAGCAGATCACTCAACTGCTGGATAGGTCGTAGCGCGATCACAAACGCGCCACTAGCGGCGCCATAGAAGAAGATGTTGAGCGCCTCGATCCGCACCATGCCCAGGATGCTACTGAACAGCGAGCCAACCATAATCACCGTCGCCGCCGTGAGGATGCGGCGCCGTGACGATGCGCCATCGCTTGCCTGAACGCCTTCGCCACCAGACTCAGACGCGGCTGTCACTGGCACAACTGCAATCTGCTCACCCGGCACACTATCATCTGACGTGATCAACGCCTCGGTCGTGTTCGCTGGCGTCAGCGGCGGCCCAAACCTGGGTATGAGGTAGCCGTTGGGAGTTGTGAAGGCCTGCTGGTTGTGGCCGCTCTGGCTGCCATTTCCCGCTGGCGCCACGACGTGTTGCTCGTCGCCGCCTGTTTCGCGCTGCGCATTGGGTCCTGACTGCACAAACTCCCCCTCGCCTGGCTTCTCTGACCACTTCACTCACTATGACGCGCTAGTAGTCAGTCCGTTTTGGAATTGTGGACGGGATAGAGATCATGCAGCTTGGTGCGCGCATCGTCCACGGTGAACTGCCAACGGATGCGGCAGCGCGCCGCATTGCGTTCGGTCTCCAGCGCCCCGACGCGGCGCTCCAGCGTAGTGGTGTCGGCAACTGGACGCGCCAGGCAGCCCCGTTGGACGATGCTGATCTCGATCTCTGCCATGTTGAGCCAACTGCCATGTTTCGGCGTGTAATGCACCTCGAAGCGTTCTGCCAAACGGGCGGCTTCCTCCGGCGGAAACACGTCGTACAGGGCCGCCAGCGTATGCGTGTTGAGGTTGTCCTGCACCAGCCGGATGTACTCGGCGGTGGGGTACACCTCGTCGGCCAGATAGCGCAGTTGCTCGACATAGTCGCGCTTGGTGCGGCGAGCGGTGACCGCGACATGCCGCCAGCCCGCCAGCGGTTCGACCAGAACGAACAGGTTGGCGGTTCCCGCGCGCACGTATTCATAGTCGCGCCGTTCCACATGCCCGTCGGGGCCGGGCGTCGCTGCCTGATCCGGGCGTGGCTGCGCATGCAGCGAGACGGGCGTCTCGTCCAGGCACACGGTGGGGTAGGCGGGGTCGTACTCCTCAGCGTACAGCGCCAGCACGTCCTCCATCGCATACACAAAGGCAGCGCTGGCTTCCGGGATACACCATTCCTCGTGCTGCCAGGGCTTCAACTCGTTTTTTTGAGCGCCTGGCGCACGGTTTCGGGTGAAATGGAGGTGACATAGCCCAATTCGACCAGGCGACCCGCCAACAACCGCAGCGTCCAGTGGTCGTGGCCTTCGGGCGCCAACGTACAGGCGATCGCCACCAGATGCGCGAGTTGGGAACCCGTCAGTGCCGCACGGCGACGTTCCTGCCGCTTGTCGTGCAGCACCGCATCCAAGCCCCCGGTGAGATAGCGCGTCCGCACGTTGCCAATCGTGTTGGCGTTGATCTCGAAGGCCTCGACGATGGCGCGGTCGGACCACCCCGCAGCTAGCTTGAGCAGAATCTGCGCACGCACGAGCGTGCGCGCATTGGCTTTGCCGCGATGCACAAACACGCTGAGCCGCTCGCGCTCGGCGTCGGACACCCGAATCACACGACGGACGGGCATGTGGTACCTCCAAATCCAGAACGGTTGGAGACATCATACTCCCCTCCTCAAAATCAAATAGGACTCACCACTAGC
>JBDTAI010000185.1:0-9846 GCA_039924685.1 Ktedonobacterales bacterium | reverse complement strand
TCTGGCCGTCGAGGGCATCCTGTGGAGCGCGTTTGGCCGCCGCCACCGCTGCATCCACCTCGCCCTGACTGGAGCGCGGAAAGTAGCCGATCAATTCGCCGTTGGCAGGATCACGGTTCTCGCTCTCGCGCCCATCGCTGGCTGGGGTCCATGTGCCGTCAATCAGGTTGCCAAAGTGCGGCGCGTCGTCCGCCTCGCGTATCACGAGTGTCTGCGCATGTTGTGTCTGCATCGGTTCTCTCCTCACGCTTGTGACCCGCTTGCCGTTGGATGGTGTTGTTGCTCACTGGCAAGCACATCCGGGTCAATCACCTGGATCGCAGCGCGACTTTCTAGCAGGCCATACCAGTAACGCTGACCGCCCACATCCTCTGAGACGACTGTTCCCCCTGGCTGGAGATTATCCGGCTCGATCATGATGACACGCTCACCTGACTTGAGGGTTGCAAGTTCAGGAGCGTCATTTTCATATCCCAATGGGATGCTCAGACCCATGCCTTTGCGCTCGGCCAATCCCATGAAATCGGCGAAGATTCGCCTCTTGACGCTATACATCATGTTCACACTCCGTTCTGCAGAGGTGTCAATCACATCTGTAGCAATTCGGCGTCCCAAAAATCGAGATTGCTTGTTAGTGGCTGGATGAACAGCGTTACGGTCACGCTGGCCTTGCGGAAGAACTCATTGCCATAGTCCGGGGCCGATGGTGGCCCACAGGATTCGTCACCCCAGGAATACCACTGGCTGTTACCTACATGAGCAATCATGATAATCTGCACCTCACCGTTATTGGAGTTATCGCTGGTCCAACAGATCACATCCGCCCCCCACGGATTCCTCATGTACTCTGTCACACGGTTGGCTACTCCACTACCGATGGATGGGCCGACTTGGGCGCCTGCCAGTATGGTCTCACTCTGCGGCGGTGTGTAAAGCTGTGGCTGTGATGGGTAAATCTCGCAGTTTGATGTGAGCGGCGTTTGGCCCTGCACGACTGGACACCAGATACCGGGAGGAGGCGCAGTGGTAGCAGTAGGTATTGATGTGGCGGTTGCTTTGCCTGGCGTGGCTGTGGCGACCACAGTCTGGCGAATAATGGTAGTGTCTCCACCACAGCCTGCCGTCCCCAAGAGGAGAACCAGCATGATGGCAGCTCCCAAAACACGTCTCATCGCTTGCCCCTATCGTCTACTGTACAAGCGCACTCGACCGTACTGATCCGCAGTTTTTTTGCTTCCTCACAGTATAACCGACGACGAGCCGATGTGGAAAGACTGAGACGGTCGCGTTACTGACGAGAGACGCCCACAGCGACGAAGTCAAAATACCCCTCTCCTTTCAGGAGAGGGGTGAAGGATGAGGTACAGTCGCTACGCTCCTTTGATGGCGGGCGCAGTAGCGCGGCTGCGGCGGGCCGCGCGACGACGGCGTGGCAGGCCAGCAGCTGTGACCACCAGGTCCTCAAAGCCGCTGAGGAGCTTCTGTGCGTAACCCAGCTTTTCGAGTGCGCGGCGCAGTTCGCCGAGGCTGGTTTCCGGCGGCACGGCGACGGAGCGTGGCCCGACGCGGCTGAGCCGGAAGGCGCGCAGTTTTGGGGAGGTGACAATCTCCCCCGCCACGGCTTCATCGTTGGCCTCCAGGACATGCATCTTCGCCAACTCCTGCTGCTCACGGTATTGCCGCGCCCAGTCGTGCATCGTGAAGATCACGTTCTGGGGCAGCGCCTTCTGCGCATGGGCCTCCAGGAAGGCGAGAATCTCGTCAATCGTCAACCCCTGACGGAAGGCGGGCTGCAACGCCTCACGGGTCAGTGTGAAGCGGCTCACCCGCCCCATCTGCTCGAGCGCGGCATAGCGCGCCAGCCAGTAGAGCGCAGGCATATACGGCTCCATCAAGAGCGCCTGGAAGTTTGGCTGCACGACGAGCGAGCGCGCTGTTGGCTGCTTGCTGGCGCTCAACTCGCCGTTCAGCGCCTCGGCCCCCATCTCGGTCAGCAAAAAGTAATCAGGGTTGACATCTTCGCTGGCCGCGGGCGGCGCGTCGCGGTCATAGCCCAGCGCCACAAGCCCCAGTTCATAGAGCGTGGAGCGGAAGATGCCGCTGATGATCTCGCCGTCGGTGCGGTCCCACTGTGCGCGCAGGTCTTCGGCCAGCTTGAATCCGGCTTCGCCTGCGTGCCGCTGCTCCGGGCGGAAGACATAGGGATCGTCGCCCTGCACCGTCGCGCGGAACGACGCCAGCGAATACCAGACCCCGGCACGGCACTCCCGTAGCAGCTTCGTCACCACCTCACGCGCCAACGCTGGTTCCAGATAGAACGTCAGCCATTCCTGGTACTGCGCGCCGGGCAGGTCCACCCACCAGCGGTCGGTGGGCCAGCGGCGAAAGAGGCGCCGCGCCTGCATCACCACATCATGCTTTCCCCATGAGTCAATCCTGGCGCCAGGGGCAAGATGCGCGCGCGCTTTGGCGGTGGAGGCGGGCGCGACGAGCAACCCAAGTTCGCATGCCTCCTGCTTGAGAACATCGAGATAGATCAAGCCGTCTTCTTCACTGCGCCGCGCCCGTTCACTTGCCAGCGCTGGCAAAAGCCGCTGGGCGGCGCGTTTGGGCAGCGCGCTGGAGCGTGTCAGTTCGATCTCCTGATGATGGGCGGCGGCGGTCAGCGCGGCCAAATCCCAGAGGAAGGTCGGGTCTGCCGGGCGCACAGCACGGGGTTGTGGCGCCTCACGCAGCCCGATGCTGGTTTGCGGGCGCTCCTCGGCATGGCGCAGGTTCGCCAGTGTCTCCTTCGGAATGAAGAGGATACGCTGCCCATCGCTGAACGTGTCGAAGGCCAGCGCGTATTCTTCGAGTGTGTGCAACAGAGCGGAGAGCGCCACATCATCGAGATGGAAAGCGCCGCGCACCGCAACGCAGGTGGCCGAGCCGTCGCGGCGACGAAGCCACTCATACACATCGCGCAGCGGCGGCTCCACGCGGGCCAGCGCATAGCGTACCGCCTCAGCCTGCGTCAGATTTTCGGCGATGGCGGCGCGCACCTCGTTGCGTGAGTAGTACGCCTGCACACTCAACCCGAAACGCCGCCCAATCTGATCGAGGTCGCCCTGGCGATAGGGCATCAGCAACTCATCGAGCGTCTTGCTGGACCTGTCAACATGGCCGACGAAAATTTCTCGTCCAGTGGTGTAGAGGCCAGTGGCAAGCTCGGTGGGCGTATAGGCAATGACCTTCTCTTCGATGGGCGCCTGGGTGTTGCGCGGCATGGCGTAGCCATAGAAGGTGGCGCGCTGCCCCACCAGTTCGCCGCCCTGAATCTTCGCCGTCTCAGTGAGTACGAGATGGTAGCCGATCAGGCGCTGCAACGCTGCCTCCGCCACAGCGGATTCGATGTGGGTGCGTTCAGCAAGGGCGTCGAGCGCGAGCCAGTTGCGTGCTGATGGGCCGACCACCGCAAAGAGGGTACGCCGTTCGTCGTCATCCAGACGCTCCCAGACGAAGCGCGAGGCGATGGTGTCACGCATGGCGCGTTCGAGACGTTGGCGCGCCTCGGCGTCATCCTGCATGGGCGGTTCGACTCCCCACCAGGCGGCTAGCTCACGCAGTGACGCAAGCGACTCATCCCCCAGGACCGCGCTCAGGCTCTTCATTCCGGTCTCCTTCGATGCCATGCGCCATAAAAGCCGATCAGCGGTGGCATTGGGCAGAATCAGCCCAATACGATGCCAGTGCTGCTCACTTTTCCCCTCATCAATGAGGCGCGCATGATGCGTCAACTGCCGTATCCACGCAAAGGATATGTTGTTTACGCTTCAACGCCGCGAACGTTGGCCTGTCTCCTTTTTCGCCGCGCACTCGGCGGCTTGTCTGCGGCGCGTGGTTCTGTATACGATACGTCACGATTCTTGACGACTGATGAGAAACGATGCCCTAGTCAAGCAGAGTGGGTGGCGCTGCCAGCCCTGCATGTGGATACAGGAATAGCGCGATAGCTGCTGGGTACGCTATTCCTGTCTACGAGGTTGCTTGCCGGGCGCCTATTCGCCCTCGCCAGCTACGCCAGTCATCGCTTCGGCGGGAACCAGGCGCGTCTTTGCGCCAAAGCTCTCGACATAGCGGATCACCTCGCGGGTAAGCTGGCTGGGCGTCGAGGCGCCTGCCGTGATCGCAACACGCCGCTTGCCTTCCAGCAACTCAGGTGAGAGGTCCGCCAGCGACTCGATCCGCATGGCCGGGCTATGCGCCAACGCTTCGGCCACCTGCACGAGCCGGTTGGTATTGTTGCTGCGCGGATCACCGACGACGATGGTGAGGTCAGCCCCAACGGCCATCTTCGCCACCGCCTCCTGGCGCACCTGCGTGGCATGGCAGATTTCGTTCTGGACAACCGCCTGCGGATAGCGTTCGCGGATCGCCGCGATCAGTCTGGCGGTATCCCATTGACTGAGTGTGGTCTGTGTCGTCACCAGGATGCGCTCGGTGTCGCGCAACTGCTCTGGCAGGGCGGGCAGATCGGCCTCTGTCTCGACAAGGAAGACATGACCGGGCGCCTCGCCCATCACGCCCTCCGGCTCAGGATGACCCTTCTTGCCGATATAGATCACCTCATAGCCCCGCGCCACGAAGTCGGTGACAAGATCGTGTGTTTTGGTCACGTCGGGGCAGGTGGCGTCAATCACGTGCAGGCCGCGTTCGCGGGCGCGCTGTTTGACCAGCGGCGAGACGCCATGTGCGGTAAAGATCACGGACCCTTCGGTGACGTTTTCGAGGATCGAGGCGCGGTCGGGTCCATCGAGGGTGATGACGCCTGATTGTGAGAGTTCATCCACCGCGAAACGGTTATGAACAATCAAACCGATGATATAAATCGGGCGTGGAAGCGTGGGGTCTTTCGCGGCTTTGCGAGCAATCTCCATCGCATCCACCACCCCATAGCAATAGCCACGAGGAGTGACTTTAATTACTTCCATTCGCATGGACGCCTTTCACTCTCCACAGGAACGCGGGGAGCTTCAAGTGGTGCTTATAGCCCCGGAATGCCAGCCTTGCGGAACAATTGCTCCGCCGCATGCTGATCCAGGCGAATAATCGTCGCCTCGCATGACTCTTCACTCTGGCTGGGCGTGTCATGCTCTGGCGTGTGTGTTGTGGGGGTCGCCTGTTCCTTCGTAGAAAACGTCCGTTGTGTGTTTGCGGGTATGTGTAATGACTCCACGAGTCATCTCCTTTCGTGGCCGGATTGGCCTCTGCTGCCAGCGCGCCGCGGTGGTTCGATGATTTCACTGCGGCTGGCTGGCATCTCTTCCCTCCGGCGGCTTCACGCCCGGCGCAACGGCGTGTCCCCCCACGAACACCCAGCCGATGACGACGTACACTGCGCACAGTGCTCAGTCGCCCCCGTCTGTATGGTCGCCCTGATAGACGCCACCCACTCCCAATTGTACACCAACAGGAGCATCGTTTGCCCGGAGCATTTCTCTGCACGCCTGAACGATCAGGCGGCTGGCCGCCGTTTGCCAAAACCGTGACAAGTATATCATGGACTGTGCCAAAAACCATGCCACGCTCTCGCGCAAGGCGCCGACAAGGCATTTGTCTGGCACTCGGCGCTACGACACACCCGACGACATACCTGTTCTCGCCGTCTATTTCAATCCGGTAACCTGAGACAACGCTGAGAGACAGCTAAGACAAGGCGAACAGGCGCGACATGCTATACTGCTGACGATGATTATTGACTTCCACACACACATCTTTCCGCCGGAGATCGTGGCCCAGCGCGAGGCATTCGCCGCCCGCGATGCGTGGTTCGCGGACCTGTATAGCGATCCGCGCGCCAAAATGGCCACCGCCGATCAACTCGTCGCCGCGATGGACGCCGATGGGGTGGATATGGCTGTCACATTCAGCTTCGGCTGGAGCGATCAGGCCATCGCCGAGGAATGCAACAGCTACGTGCTCGATTCGCTATATCGCTTCCCCGGTCGGCTGGTCGGGCTGGCGGTGGTGCAGCCATTGGCGCGCGCGCGGGCGCTGGCCGAGGTGGAGCGTTGCGCACAGGCGGGCATGCGCGGTGTGGGCGAATTGATGCCCCACGGCCAGGGCTATCGCCTGAGCGATGTGGCGCTGCTCACGCCGTTGGTGGAGGTGATGCAGGCACACAACCTCTTTCTGCTGACGCACACCAGCGAGCCGGTAGGGCATCTGTATAAGGGCAAGGGCAATGTCAGCACGGAGGATTTCGCCACCTTCATTCAGACGTTTCCGGCGCTGCGTGTGGTGGCGGCGCACTGGGGGGGCGGCTTCCCCTTCTACGAATTGATGCCAGAGGTGCAGGCCGCAGCAGCCAACGTCTGGTATGATTCCGCCGCCTCGCTCTATCTCTATCGTCCGACGATCTTCCCCACCGTCGCTGCCATCACCGGACCAGAGAAACTGCTATGGGCCAGCGACTATCCCCTGCTCGCACAGCGTCGCATGCTCGACTATATCCGCAATGCCGGACTCGACGATGAGGCGCTCTCGCTGGCGCTCGGCGGCAATGCTGCGCGCTTTCTGGGAATCGGGTAGCGGCCAGCGGGTAAACCCACGTCTGGGAGCCTGCGGCCAAGAAGCCCGCCTGCGCGGGCTGGAAAATGGCGCGCAACGTGGTACACAGCGATCACCTGATCTACCTGATCCTTGCGCTGGTGGAGTGTTCCTCATGCAGCATGATATTCTTGCGCCTGGGGCCGAGGTTACACTGCCTTGTCGCCGACCTCTTCAACGCCTGATATGTCCTGTAGGCGCCTCCGCTGCGGACGCCTGCGGGCGACGCCGACGAACGCGATAGCCCGCACGGCATAGCGGCTTGCAGGCGCGCAGTGCCTGCGATAGAATATGGCCAGCAATTGAACAGATGGCGAAGGGAGCGGCGACGTGCAGGTGGTATCACTGGGGAGCGGCAGCAGCGGCAATGCGCTGCTCGTGCGGGTTGGCAAGATGGCGGCGCTCATAGACGCCGGTTTTCCGGCGCGCACGCTGGTCGCACGGCTGCGACAGGCAGGCGTTGCTCCTACCGCCATCAATGCCATCTTCCTCACCCATGAGCATTCCGATCACGCCTGTGGCGCCGTCACGTTCGCCCGCACATATGGCATTCCGCTGGCTGGCGATCCCCGCACGTTGCAGGCGGTGATAGCCCAGAGCGAGCGGCGTATACAGCAGTCGTCGGCAGGTGGAGAGGACCAGCCGGGAGCAACTACGAAGGCTGTCGAGCGGCTGGAACTGGCGGTTGGGCGCAGCCTCACGCTTGGTGGGCTGGAGGCGCGCAGCTTCGCGATCTCGCATGACGCCGTCGCTCCCTGCGGCTATGTCATTGGCACGTCCGCATGGCGCGTCTGCGTCGTCACCGACACTGGTGAGATCAGTGAGCCGATTGTGGAGGCGCTGCGTTCGGCGCATCTGCTGGTGCTGGAAGCCAACCACGACCGCGACCGCCTGCTCAATGGCCCCTATCCCTGGGCGCTCAAACGGCGCATCCTCGGCCCCACCGGCCACCTCTCCAACGAACAGACCAGCCAGGCGCTGGCGCGTGTACTCGATGATACGCCGCGCTGGGTTTGGCTGGCGCATCTGAGCCGCACCAACAATACCCCCGATCTTGCCCGCGCACATGTCCGTGAGCATCTGCGTCAACTCGGTCTCGGCAAGGTGGCGCCCCAGACCGCACCACCAGGAATCGGCCCAATCTGGGATAGCGTGTCGCTCTGGGGGCAGCCCGCCATAGCGGCAGGCCCCGATGCGACGACCGGACAGCCTGAGGCAGATGTCACGCCTGTTCCGGCAGCGGCGCAACGGGTGGGCGTGAAGGTAGCGGACGCCAGACAGGTATGAGACACCTCACAGGCTGCTGAGGGGAATGCGCGCCTCGACCAGAGTGCCTCGGCAGCCATCAGGCGCGGGGCCGATGCTGAAGCAACCGCCTAACTCGGCGATGCGCTCGCGCATATTGCTGATGCCATAGTGGCCCTGCGGGCTGCGGATTTCAAGTGTCCCTGTAGATGCGTCACGCACTTGGCGCAGTTCGCTATTGTCACGTGCGCGGCCAGCCGGTGTCAGCACAGACTGACGCACAGGCGATGGCGATGTGGGCGGATTGGTCGTCAGGATGCCCACTCCATCATCCTGGATGCGTAGCGCCACCGCGCCACCTTCACGCACCAGCGCGAGGCGCACTGTGCGGGCGCTGGCGTGCCGCTCAACGTTGGATATCGCTTCGGAGCCGACCCGCAACAGAGCCGCATGAACATGCGCATCCAGCGCCCCAACATCGGGCGCCATGTCAGCGATCACCTGCCAACTCGCCCGCGCGCCAGCATCCCCCGCCAGCCGCGCCAACTCCTCGCCCAGAGGCGCATGTTCGGCCCGCACACCGTGTTCGCTGCGCAGGTTGGTGAGTGTCGCGCGCAACTCGCCCAGCGCATCGCGCGCAATCGCCTGGGTTGCAGCGATCTCGTGATCGGCGCGGTCGGCGTCTATCGCCCGCAAACGTTGCGCCGCCTCCAGCTTGACGGCGATCAACGCCAGCGAGTGGCCCAGTGTGTCGTGCATATCGCGTCCGATGCGCGCCCGTTCGCGCAACACGGCAAGCTCACGGTCACGCTCACTCGATGTTTCAAGCTGGCGATGCGCCTCTGCCAGTTCGCGGTGCGACGCCTTGAGCTGCTGATACATCCGCTCCCGCTCGAAACGCCCGCGCAGCAGCACAAAGGGCAGGTAGGCTGTCGCGCTATAGACCACAAAAATGCTCAACGCAATGATGAACGACAGCCAGGAATCAACGCTGTTATGCTGGGGCAACCAGCCCAACTCATAGAAGAGGATCAGACACATGGCGCCGATCAGCGCAAGCGCCTGGGGCATGGGCAAGATGCTGAACGCCACGCCGTAGACCGACCAGAGCATCCAGCGGAAGCCGCTATCCAGTGCGATCAGGCCGAGGTTGATCAGCAGCAGGATCGCCCAGTAGACGACGGGGCGAATGTAGCCCACCTGCGCCTTGCCACGCGCCAGTTGCGCCCAGAAGATCTCAGGATCGTCGAGCACCAGCCAGCGATAGCCAAAACGAAACCAGAGGCCAAAAGCGGCGACTCCCAGCAGGATCAGCCAGCCGCGTGGCTGCAACAGCAGGGAGGGATGCGGCGCAAACACCACTGCCAGACTGATCAGCAGAAAGGCGAAGGTGACGCACTGCCAGAAGATGCCGATGTTAAACGAAAACGTGCGCAAGCGTTCGATCTGGCTGCTCATCGCTGGTCTCCTCATGCGACGTGATCACGCTGATCACCGACCGTATCACATGAGCAGTATACCCGCATGGACAGCACAATCATAGGCGCAAACGGCCCATCTTTGGCCTGGCTCGCCATCATGATCTGGTATGCGCGGGTAGGTCGAAAGTCACGCGCCATGAGGCAATATTGCGCTTTACTGGTCTGCGATTAGAGGTTGGTGAGAACCAAAGCGCATCAATCGGCGCTAAGTCCATCCGCTGAAGACTGGTACGACCTCGCATCTCCCAGACAATCGAGGCATGCTGCGACTACACGCTCCTGACCGAAACCGAATTGAGCAGGTGAAGGCAGCATATCAGGTGAGAACCAATCGAAAAGTAACGCCTCACCTTGAGCAGTCGGCTCACCTTCGATCTCCAAACAGTAGGTAAGTCCAATGGCGTGTTTCCGAGGGTCAACAGGGAAAACATGTGTCGGATGCTGAATATACTGAGCTACGTAAAGAGGTTGCTCATCAGGAACGACGTGAAAACTGATATGATCGCCGAGAGCCTCGTGAAGTTGTCGCTCG
>JBDTAI010000184.1:0-9706 GCA_039924685.1 Ktedonobacterales bacterium | reverse complement strand
CATGCGCTGGCGTCGCCCCAACGCCTCGGCAGTCGTCGCCTTACGGGTGCGCGAACTGAATGCTGACTGGGCAGCGGACGATACCGTCTTACCGCTCGTCTCCTGACCCCCAGTTTTTGATGGAACCGCGCCAGTGGATGACTGAGGATGACTGAGGATGACTGAGGATGACTGAAGCTGGCCAAAGTATCAACTCGAAAGTGGTAGAGGGCGGAAACGAACGTTCTGTTCAACAATTAGTGTTGCGAGTGGGCCATGTGCGTTGCCTGTGATCGCGCCCGATGCTACAATGCGTGGTGATTGCCGGGTGTCTGTGTTTTTCAGGGTGCCCAGACAGGAGCATTGAGTAACGTTGATTCAGGCGTTTCTACGGGCATGTAGCACGGCTGTTCAGAGGCGGAGGAGTCGCGTGTCAGCAGAGCCACCATCCCATCGCTACCGGCGTACTCGTGGCGCGCGGCGTCGCGCGGGCGGCGCAGATCACATGGCTGCCAGCGGAGCTACCCTCGCCGCCTCATCCGCATTCGGCGCCCCATTGCCTGCCACGTCTCCTGCCGCCTCATCACCCGTCAATGCGCCGACGCGCACGACTGTTCGTGCGACTCCCTATGCGGCGATACGTGGCTGGCTGGCGCGGCGCGGTTGGGCATTCTGGGTGCTTCTCGCGATCATGCTGCTGGCGCTGCTGCCACGGCTCTATGGCATCAACTGGGACGCCAACAACCACCTGCATCCCGATGAGCGCGAGATTGTCTTTCGCGCGATGTGCCTCTCGCTGCCGGGAACGCCGCGCATTGGCAACTGCGATCTCGCCTATACCGGCGCTGGCTGGTTCTTCTCGACCAATTCGCCGCTCAACCCGCACTTCTTCGCCTATGGCTCGTTTCCGCTCTATCTGCTGGCGCTGGTCGCGCATGGGCTGGCGTGGCTCACTGGCATTACCCACGGAGCGTTCCGTCCCAGCGATGGCGGCGCGTGGGACGACTACAACCACTTCACGCTGATTGGCCGCGCGCTCTCGGCGCTCTTCGATACGGGTTCCGTGCTGCTGGCGGGACTCATCGGGCGGCGGCTGGCGGGCGGCTGGGCGGGCGCGCTGGCGGCGGCGTTCGTCGCAGTTATCCCCTTCGAGGTGCAGGTGGCCCACTTCTATGCCGTGGATACCGTGCTGCTCTTTTTCGTGCTGCTGACGCTGCTGTGTTGTGTCTGGGTCGCCCAGAGTCGCGGGTTGCGCGCGGATGCGATTGAGAGCGCGGCGTGGACGAATCGGGATACGGCGCGGGCGACCTGGGGCGCGTGGGGCATGGGACTGGCGCTGGGGGCGAGTTATGCGCTGGCGTTGGCCTCGAAGGTGAGCGCGCTGCCGCTGATCGTGCCGATGCTGGTGGCGCTGGCGCTGCTCTGGCGACGACGCGGCTTCGATGTGGCGTTGCTGGCGACGGCGGGCCTGCTGGGTGGCGCGATTGTCACCTTCCTGATCGTCAGCCCCTACACGCTGATTGACTGGCACAACTTCATGTCCCAGGTGAACGAACAGACGGCGCTCTCGCAGGGCAAACTCGACTATCCCTATGTGCGCCAGTTCACCAACACCACGCCCTATGTCTACGAGATTCAGCAAATGCTGCTCTATGATATGGGGCTGCCGCTGGGATTGCTGGGACTGGCAGGTTTCGCCTGGGCCGCAAGCCGCATCTGGCGCTTTCTGGCGGACGACTGGGCGATTCTCGTAAGCTGGCTGGTGGTCTACTTCGTCGTCATCGGCGACTCCTATACCAAGTTCACGCGCTACATGCTGCCCGTCTTCGCGCCGCTCGCCATCTGTGCCGCCGGCATGCTGGCCGCACTGGTCGTGTGGGGCGTGTCACGCGCCAGCCAGTCAGTTCAGCCACCAGGCGAAGCAGCAGCGATAGGCAAGCATCCCTCTGCGGGCACTTTAGTCCCTCTGCCGTCCGTACTTCGGCATTTCCATGCCGCGAGTGGCCCGCATACCATGCGTCGGCCATTCGTGACCGCGACCACCTGGCTCAGTGCCGGATCGCAATGGCTGACACGCCTGTGGGGTGTGCGCTGGGTGCGAATCGCCTGCGCGGCTCTGGCGCTCACCGTCCTGCTGGCCACAGCGTTTCAGGCGCTGGCGCTGGTCAACATCTACAGCGCGCCGAATACGCGGGTGCGGGCGTCGGAGTGGATATACAATCATGTGCCGAGCGGCTCGACCATCACATATGAGGTATGGGACGATGCGCTGCCGATCCTCGTTCCGCCTGTCCACACGGATGATACTGGAACTGGCTATACCGCTGCCGGACAGCCGATCAATCCGGCGCGCTACAACGAAATTGGCCTCAATCTCTATGATCCCGATACGCCCGCCAAGACGGCGCAACTGGCGCAGCAACTGGCAAGCGCCAACGCCGTCATCCTTAGCAGCCAGCGCCTCGTGCGCTCGATCCCCAAGCTGCCCGACCGCTACCCAATGACCACGCGCTACTATCAGTTGCTCTTTGCGGGCAAGCTGGGTTTCCACCTCGCCGCGCACTTCGAGACGCATCCCAACCTTTTAGGCGTCGCGATCAACGATAACGGCGCCGACGAGAGCTTTTCGGTCTACGATCACCCGCCGGTCTGGATATTCACCCGCATCGGCCCAGGGCTGACGGCCGCGCAGATTCAGACGCTCCTTAGCGATGGCGTGGCGTTTAGCGATGTGACCAGCCGCGCTGGCAACACGAAGCCGCTGCTGCTCTCGCCGCAGAATGCCGCCGCCGACGCGCAATCGGCGCCGCTGGCGGTCCAGTTTCCGGCAAATAGTTTGCCCAACCAGATTCCGCTGTTGTGGTGGCTGCTGCTGGTCGAGTTGCTGGGCGTGGTTAGTTTTCCGTTGGCGTTCAGCGTCTTTCCGGGCTTGCGGGATCGCGGCTGGGGACTCAGCAAGACGCTGGGGCTGCTGCTGCTGGCCTGGGCGATCTGGTTGCCATCCAGTCTGCGCTTGCTGCCCTTCGATGCCTGGGCGGTGTGGCTGGTGTTTGCGCTGCTGGCGGTGGTCGGCGCGCTGACGGCATGGCTGCGGCGCGCAGCGCTGCTGGCGTTTCTGCGCGAACGCTGGCGGTTGTTGGTGGTCTGCGAAGTGTGTTTCCTGGTAGCGTTCCTGTTCTTCACCTGGGTGCGCGCGCTCGATCCCGACCTCTGGCATATCTATCGCGGCGGCGAGAAGCCGATGGAGATCGCCTTCCTCAACGCGATCCTGCGCAGTCGCTACATGCCCCCCTTCGATCCGTGGTATAGCGGCGGCTACATCAACTACTACTACTATGGCCAGTATCTCATCGCTGTGCTGATCAAGCTGACGGGCATCGTGCCGACGACGGCCTTCAATCTGGCGGTCCCGCTGATCTTCGGGCTGACGTTTACGGCGGCGTTCTCTGTGCTGGCCGGGCTGACCGGACGCGCCTGGGCAGGTGTCGCGGGTGGGCTGGCGCTGGTGGTAGTGGGCAACCTGGATGGTCTCTGGCAGGCGCTCGCCAACTGGCGGCTCGAACTGGCGGGCGCGGCGCCGCATCTCTTCGACTATTGGGAAAGCAGCCGTGTCATTCCCTACACTATCAACGAGTTCCCCTACTGGAGCTTTCTCTACGCCGATCTGCACGCCCACCTGATTGATCTGCCGGTGGTGGGGCTGATGATCGCCTGCTGTGCTTCGCTGCTGGCCGATACCCGCCGATCTGCAACCGTTGCCGAAGCCGGGAACGCGACGGCAGTATTCCGCTGGCGGCCGGCGGCGCCGACACTGGCTATGCTGGCGCTGGCGCTGGGGGCGGCATGGTGCATCAACACATGGGATCTGCCGACCTATGCGCTGCTGGCGGCGATCACGCTGGCGCTGGCGCTGCTGCCGCTGGGCAGTGCGAAGGGCTGGCGGGCAATTGGCGCTGCGATCACCTGGCGCAACACGCGCAACTATGCGCTGGCGCTGGCGTTGACCTTCGGCGGCGCCTATGTGCTCTATCTGCCGTTCCATAGCGACTTCCAGAACTTCGTCTCCGGCGTGGGACCCGTGGCGACGCCGACCGATCCGGGGCAGTTCTTCACGGTGTTCGGCCTCTGGCTGTTTCTTGCGGCGAGCTTCTTCTTCATCGAGCTACGTGATCGGGTCGAGGCGCTGCTGGCGTCGCTCGAAATGGGCGACTTCCTGGGTGGCCCCACACTGCGGCTGCTGACACTGGCAGGTTTAGGCATACTGACATTGCTGCTGGCATATTTCATTGGCGTGAAGGCGCTATTGATCGTGCTGCTGGTGGTGGGGCTGGCGCTGGCGCTTCATCCGCGCCACACGCCGATCAAGCTACTGACGTATCTGCTGTTGCTGCTGGGCTTTGCCGTGGCGCTGGGGGTCGAGTTCATCTATGTGCGCGACTTCCTCGATAATTCGCCGTGGGAGCGCATGAACACCGTCTTCAAGTTCTACTATCAGGTGTGGACGCTGCTGGCGCTGGGTGGCGCGCTGGCCTTTACGCAGATCATCGGACGCGCGCTGGACATCATCCCCGGTCCCTCCCCGGCGGGGGGAGGGGAGTCAGACGATGGCTTCACAGGCGATGGGGAACTTTTGACAGGGGCGCAAACGTCTGTAGCTGTAGATGGAGGCGCCCCTGCATCCCCTATGCGTATATGGAAGGGGATTGCCGGGTTGGGGCTGCGGAGCGCATGGCTGGCGGCGTTCATGCTGCTGCTGGTCGGCTCGTCGGTCTTCCTCTTTGCGGGAACGCAGGTGCGTGTGCAGGACCTTGCGGAGTGGGCAGCCGTGCAGCCGCCACCAGGGGGTGTGCAGCCGCAGGGCCTCTCGCTGGATGGCATGGCGTATATGCGCGGCTGGTATCCCGAGGACTACGCAGCCATCAACTGGCTCAACGCGCATGTGGCGGGCGACCCGACGATTGTGGAGGCCAGCAACGGCCCCTACGCCTGGTATGGCCGCGTCTCGATCTACACCGGCCTGCCTGATGTGCTAGGCTGGAGCAGTCACGAGGCGCAGCAACGCTATCCCGATCAGGTCTATGCCCGCCAGAACGATGTGCAGACCTTCTATGGAACCGATGATCCGCTGGCGGCGGTCTCGTTCCTGCGGCAATACGGCGTGAAGTATGTGTATCTGGGCCAGCTCGAGCGGGGCTGCTATATGACCGATGCGCAGGGCCACTGCCTTGCGATGGATGCGGCGGCGCAGACTAAGTTTACGCTGTTGGCGCAGGCAGGGATATTGCATCAGGTGTTCCGCGCTGGCGATACAGTGATATATCGGGTGGTTGGCTGATGAGTGTGCTGTTTCTCTGGTGGGCGCTGATCGAGGCGCTGGGGCTGGTGGGCCTGCCGCTGGCGGCGCTGCTCTTTGCCAACCTGCCTGATCGCGGCTGGGCGCTCACCAAGCCGCTCAGTCTACTAACCGTCGGCTGGCTGATCTGGTTCCCGCTGGCGCTGATCCCTGCGCTGCCTTTCAGCGTCGGCTGGTGCTGGGCAACGTTGCTCTTCTTTGCACTGGGCAATGCAGCGTTGCTCTGGCGCCTGCCCGATCTGCGCGCCACGCTCACGCGCATGGTCATACGCCAGTGGGCTTATATCGCCACCAGCGAGGGACTGTTTGCAGGCGCATTTGCGCTGATGGCGTATCTGCGGTCGTTTACGCCCTGGCTGGATGAGACCGAGAAGTTCATGGATGAGGCGTTCCTCGCGGCGATCTGGCGCGCGCCCCATCTGCCGCCGCCTGACCCCTGGCTCAGTGGCGAAACGCTCAACTACTACTATTTCGGCCACTACCTGATGGCGCTGGTAGCGAAGCTGCTGGGCACACAGCCCGGCGTCGCCTTCAACATCAGTGTGGCGCTGGTCTTTGCGCTGGTGGCGACCGCGATCTTTGGTGTGGCGGCCAACATCGCCGCTGTGGCGCGGGGCGTCTCACCCGCCAGTTCGCGGCAGGGGCTGGCGCGTGTGGGTATCGCCGCAGGACTTGCCGGTGTGGTCCTGACACTGATGCTGGGCGATCTCAATGGCGCACAAATCTGGCTGCACGACGCAACGCTGCTCACCGGACCCGGCAAGCCACTGGGGAACACTGTGTGGGGCTGGTGGCTGCAACATAGCCTCTGGCCGGTCTACGACTGGTGGACGCCCTCGCGGGTGATCCCCAACACGATCAACGAGTTCCCCGCCTTCAGCTTTGTGCTTGGCGATCTGCATGCGCATGTGTTGGCGCTACCCTTCGCCGCGCTGGCGGTCGCCGTCGCCTTCAATCTGCTGCTGGCCTCCGGCGAGGGAGTCGCCGCCTTTGGCCACAAGTGGCGCGCGGCGTTGACTATCCCCCTCTGCGCCATCATCGTCGGTGGTCTCTACGCCATCAACGGCTGGGATTTGCCGACCTATCTGGGGCTGGCGCTGCTGGCGCTCGTCATCCAGCAATGGCTGGCGCATGACCGGCGCGTGGATAGCGTGCTGCTGCTCGATCTGGCTACGGCGGCGGTGATCTTTGGCGCACTGTGCTTCCTGCTGTATACGCCGTTCTATCGTGGCTTCTCGTCGCCGGGCCAGGGCATCGGCGGCGTTCCGGCTGAGTTTCGCACGCCCGTCGGCTACGAGGTTGCCTACTTTGGGCTGCCGCTGTTCCTGGTCTTCAGCTATCTGTTGCTGCGGCTGGGCCGCTGGGCCAGCCACTCATCACTGCTGGCGCAGGCGCTGGTCTCGTTGGGCGCCAACGCCGATGCGCCGCTCGATGACCCGAAGGATACGTTACAACCGAGCGTATGGCGTGGCTTTGGGGTGGTCGCGGCGATCTTCGCCGTGCTGACGCTGGCAACCTGGTTCACACAGGGCGCCGTCGGCTGGACACTCTTCTGGTGCATCATCATTGTGCTGACCTGCGCGGCGCTGGCGCTACACCGGCTGGGCATCATCGCGCTCTGGCTCCCGGCTGCCCCCGCGGCGAACACGCAGGATGAGACAGGCGAGACAGGCGAGGCGCCTGATACGCTACGCTGGCAGGATCGCGCCGAGTTGTGGGTCTATCTGCTCGTTGGCACGGCTGCGGCGCTGGTGGGCGTCTGCGAGATCGTCTACCTGCGCGATGTCTTTGGCGGCGCGGGTCCAGCCTCGGCGCCACTGTTCCGTATGAACACAGTCTTCAAGCTGTACTACCAGGCGTGGCTGCTGCTGGGAATTGTGTCGGGGCCACTGCTGGCCTGGTTGGCGGCGGGCGCATGGCGGGCAATCGCGGCGGCGATCCCTGCTTCATCGGCGGCGACACTTGCCGCTTCCCGCGCTGGTCGGTCTGCGGCTGGGACACGGCTGGCGCTCGCTGGCGCATCAACACCACTCGCAACACCTGAAACGCCGATCACTGGCAAGCTGACGATGACGCGACAGAGCGTCACCCCCAGCCCCTCTTCTGCGAGGCGAGAGGAGCATGGAGGTGGCGACATCCTCACGCACACCGCAAAGCTGGCGGCGCAACGGCGATCCATCGTGTCGCGTACCCCACTGCATAAAGGAGAGGGCGACGTGGTGACATATGGGCGAGCCGTGCTGGCGGCGCTGTGGGCGGCGGCGCTGATCACGCTGCTGCTGGCGGCGCTAATCTACCCAACGATGGCGGTAGCGTCGCGTACAGCGAACCTTACATTGTCCCGTTCACTTGACGGCACGGCCTATATGGCGCAAGATCAAATGAATGTGGGCGATCAGTATGCGATTGCCTGGCTGAACACACATGTGAGTGGCGACGGTGTGATCGTCGAGGCTGCGCAGTACGGCGAGTACTCGCATCTGGGGCGCATCTCTGCCTTCACTGGCCTGCCGACGCCGCTGGGCTGGGGCGGACACGAGGCGCAGTGGCGTGTGAACTGGCTGGCGCAGCCAGGACGCGCCAACACGATTGGCCAGCGCATCAATGACGTGGCCCAGATCTATACCAATCCCAGTCAGCTAGTTGTGCTGGCGTTGCTGCAGCAGTACCATGCGCGCTATCTCTATGTTGGCGCGGCTGAACGGGCGACCTATCCGCAGGCAGACCTGAGCCGCTTCGCCGCATTCCTTCCGGTGGTCTATCAGCGCGCCGGTGTCACAATCTACGCGGTTCCATAGGCTGTATATCAGGTGTACTCAGGATTGTCATGAGCGACGATAGAGACAGGGGGAATGCGATGGGCGCACGCAGGGGCAAAGGTGGGCAGACGCGCCAGCGAACACCGCAGGGGAGCGCGCCTGTTCAGGGCAAGCGCCAGGGCCAGCCAAGCCAGACCGCGCGCAAGCCGACGCTCGTAGCGCCGTCCACTGCACCATCCACATCCATATCCACCAGCAGTACGCAACGGCAGGCGGCGCCAGCGAATGGCGCCAACGGGTCGAATGGGTCGAACGGGTCGAATAGCGCCCGCCAGAACGCGACGGGCGGCGATGCTCTAAAGCCTGCACCGAGCACGCTGGCCCCCACGACCATTCGGGTTGCAAACACGGGCGCCGACAGCAGTTCCTCGCGTGTGGCGACGCTCGAACCTGCGACAGCGGGCGCAACAGTCGCCGATCAGGCAGCTGTCACCGCGTCGCCCATCACGCTGGCAGCGCCACCATCCGCCACCATAAAGACAGCGCCCGCCCGACGCATTCCCCGCGCCCGTGCGACTGCCCCTGAAGCTGATCCAGTCGATCCCGATGCAGATGCTGGCAGGATCGAGCGCACACCACTGACGCCTGCGCGTTTTGCGGAGCATGACGCCGATGTGACGGCGGGCATACTTGCCGCAACACGGCGCGACCTCATCAGCGACACGTTGCGTGGCGGCTGGAGCCGGGTGCGCCATCTGAGCTATGAAACCTGGGCATGGATCGGCGTGCTGGGACTGGCAATCTTCCTGCGCTTCTGGAATCTGGGCGCCAAGCCGCTGCACCACGACGAAAGCATGCACGCCTTCTACTCATTGATGTTCGCCCGCGATCCGTCGAGCTATCTCTACGATCCACTGCTGCATGGCCCCTTCCAGTTCCACGCCGAAGGGATCATGTTCGCCATCATCCTGGGGTTGCAAGCAATCTTTCATGTTAGCGGGCCGGGGAACAATCCGTGGATCAACGATGCGACGGCGCGTATTGTGCCTGCGCTTTTTGGCGTGGGGATCGTGGCGCTACCGCTTGGCCTGCGACGCGAGATCGGGCGTATCGGCGCGCTGGTAGCAGCGTTCCTGCTGGCGGTCTCGCCCTCTTTCGTCTACTTCTCACGTTTCCTGCGTGAAGACATCTACTTCAACTTCTTCATGTTTGCGATGGTGGTCTGCGCTGTGCGTTTTGCCCATCGCCGCTCGATTCTGTGGCTGGCGCTGACGATGCTGGCGACGGTGCTGGCGTATGCGACCTTCGAGGGCATCTACCTCACCTTCGCGATCTTCGGCGCGTTCCTGGCGGCGCTGGTCGCCTGGGAGATCGCATGGAGCGTGGCGAAACGGCTGCCCGCCACTCTTACCGAACGCGAGCGCCTGTTCTTCAGCCGGGCGGGGCTGCTGGCGCTGCTGGCGGCGCTTGGCGCAGTCTGCGCCTGGATCGGCCTGCACATCATAGACAACCTGAACGTCTATGTTCTGGCGAACCAGTCGAAGGCTGACATACAGGTGGCGCAGCTCGAAGCTAACACCGTCGTTATCCTGCTCTATGTCAGCATCGGCGTGGC
>JBDTAI010000183.1:0-4766 GCA_039924685.1 Ktedonobacterales bacterium | reverse complement strand
CGCCGCCGAGGATCACATGGCTGATCGTGAACGAGAGCGGCGAGCCACCATTCTGTGCGCCAATCCCACCGATGCGTGCGCCCAGCAGCACGATATAGAGGGTGGAGCCGAGCCAGTAGGCAAAGAGGATCACCACTCCCGCCAGCGCCGCCTGTGTGCGTGTAGTCAACGGTGAGGTGGTAGGGGTGGAAGAGGTGGTGGTAGTTGCGCTATCAGCAGCGGAGGCAGTGGCGTTGGTGGATGCGACGGGCGCCCCCAGTTCGATGCGATAGCCTGCGAGATATGCCAGCAACAGTGTGACACCCAGCGCCAGCAACGCCAGCAGCGACCGCACGAAAACGGCAATCGCCACCGAGAGCGCGTCACTCACCGGATGAATCGGCTCGAGCAGCGCGCCACCCAACAGCGCCAGCACACCGATTGCGGCGCCAAGCGCCCCCATGCTCACGCTCCAGCGGAGGCCAGGCGAACTGATCACGCGCATCGCTCTAACCTATCGCTCCAACGTCGTATAATACCTCCCTCTCCCGCGAGGAGAGGGGTCAGGGGAGAAGTCCAGTTCCTTCTCTCGCCACCATGAGTGGGGTGAGGTGGGGTGGTCATGCTAGTGGTCATGCTAGTGGTCCGCGTCAACGATCATCGGGTTGCGAATGATCGGCGATTTGTTGGTGCGCCCTGAGAGCGGCTGCTGGGTATTCACGCCACCCAGACGTGGCGCGGGCTGGGGTACATCGCCGCCTTCGATCACCGCCATGCTCTGACGCAGGCTGTCGAGGTCGTGCATAAAGCACGCCACCGCGCTGGCCGCCGAACCTTTGGTCTGGGAGTTGTCAAAGCGCCGCCCCATCGAATCGGTGGTGCTCTGTCCATCCGCCAGTGTAAACGAATCCTGGTAAATCTCTTCCCAGCCATTCCAGCGGCCCCGTAGCGGCTTCCAGCCAAGCTGGCTATCGCTGATCGCGCGCCACTTCTCTTCGGTGAAGCCCATCCAGTCGGCGAGCAGCTTAGAGTAGGCAGTCAGCATCTCGCGCATCGCCTCACTCTGCTCGTCAAGCCGCCCGCTCATGCGTGGCTCACGGTCGTAAGAGCCATTCTCCTGATAGCCGCCATACTGATTATCTTCTTCATACGACCGCTGATAGGCCGGACCGCTCAACATACCGTTATATCCAGCGGCGCCATACCCGCCCGCCAGACCGGCGGCGGCATAGCCCATCTGCCCCTCGTGCAGCCCGCCATCTTCGGTGGCGAACATATCGGGACGCAGCCCACCAATGATGATCTCTTCTGTGCCAAGCGCCTCGAGCAGCCGCCAGGCCAGCCGCGGATGCCGCAGCACCCAGCTTGCCTTGCGCGTGAGATAGACAAAGGAAAAGGCGAAGTTGACCAGCAGCCAGATCAGCGCTTTCACCGCCACCCAGTTGAGCACGGCGAAGAGCGCCCAGAGGCCGGGCGATGTGACTGGGTTGCCTCTTTCGATCACCGTCAGGATCAGACCGACGAGCAGACTGGGATCACGAATCGGATTGATCAGCCCTAGCAGACGCGAACCCATACCGCGTTTCGCCGTGCGTTCAGCCTTTGCCATGGCGTCCTCTTCCTCCGCTCTCACCCAACCATATCTGATCGTCTCTCAACGTCGCTGGCCAGGATTCTCTTCTATAAGGGCATACCGGCCTTATATCCGTGCCTGTGGTGGCGCCACTGGTGGCGCCGTCTGTCCTGTGGTGATTTGAGCGAATGCGCTATTCTGTCTCCGGGAGACGATTGTAACATGCGCTATTCCACGCTGCAATCATCAAGGCAACCAGCGAGGCGGATCATTACCTGCCGCTTGCTACGGTTCCGCATGTTGTGCGCATTTCTCTAGCTTGACAGTAGCACATCAGCACGGATCGCTTAGGAGAAAAGTACCTGAGCGGGCTGGCGCTGTAGCCAGGGGGCGCAATGTAGCGCTGCTGGGCGCTGGCTGCTAATCGTATGTAGCGCTGCTGCTGGTTGCTTTTCGGCGCGCTGGCGGTCACTCATGGGCTTCATGGGCAGTCGCGCCATCGAGAAACAGCGCCACCAACTGCGCCGCCACACTGCGATGCTGCTCCGGCGGATGCGTGTCGCGTCGGCCCGGCTCATTGAAGGTGTCGAGCAATCCAAGAAAGGCGCGCGCCAACAGGTTCGGGTCCACTCCGGCGCGCAGTTCGCCACGCTGGGCGCCATCGCGCATCAGGTCCAGCATCGGGTCAAACATCTCGCGCTGATAGGCGGCAAAAACCTCGGCGGCGCGCTCCGGCCCGATCAACTCCTGGGTGTCGCGCAGCATCAGTTCCATCGTCGTGTTGGCATGCAGAAAATAGCCCTCGGCGATCTCACGCAGCCTGTCACGGGTGGAGAGATCGCGCCCGATGATCGCGCGCAGATAGCTACCGATCTCGCGCATCAGTTCACACAGCACCGCCGAATAGAGACCTTCTTTGCTCTGGAAGTGATAATAGAGCGTCGGCTTGGTGACGCCGACCGCCTCGGCCACCTCACCGACCGAGACATCGGCGAAGCCGCGCTGCATGAACAGCTGGCGCGCCTGCCGGAGAATGAGCGATTGCGTCTCAACGGCGCCGATGGGCGCATGCAATGCCGGGCGTCCTGGGCGACGGCGCACAGAACGCGCCATATCTCGCTCGGCGCTGGGGCGTTCACTCGCCATCTGCTTTTGACCTGACTATGGCTGCCTGCTCGCCAGCGGGTGAGGAACCGGGTAACAGATGCGGTGGCGCAAGGTGGAGATGGTTGACGTGGGTGGTTGGCGCGGCGTGAGCGGCATACGCTGGGGCCGCCATCGCCTCTAGGGTCTGAAGCTCCGGTGGGTGGCGCAACGTAGATGCGCCGTTCCCATTGCTGGCGCCGCTAGCCTCGGCGCTGTTCGCGCTATGCGCTCCATCGGCTGCTTCGGGTGATGCGGGTGATGCGGCGCGCAATTCGACGACGGGCGGCAGTGTCGCCTGCGCTGTAGGTGACGCCTGTGACGCTTCAGCGCAGATCAGCGTCACCTCGCCGATGCGCAGCACATCGCCGGGGTGAATCTGCGTCGGCGCTATCAGCTTCTCGCCATTGAGCCAGGCGCCGTTGCTGCTGCGCAGGTCCGAGACGAAGAAGCCGCCGGGCTGGCGCACGATCTGCGCGTGCAGCCGCGAGACACTGGGGTCGGTCAACACAATCGTGCACTGCTGGTCGCGTCCGATGGTGATCAGCGACGCATGCAGCGCCCAGCGCGACGGCAAACCGTCAGGCGATGGCGCATCGTGAGGTTGCGTCGGCGCCAGTGACTGTTCACTGGCGCCGCTAGTAAGGGCGACGAGTTCCAGTGTCGGCGCCTCTGGCTCGCGGGCCGTCTGCGTCAAGCCGCGCACTTTGCGCGTCTCTTCATCCTCCAGGCGCAACGCTGTGACGACCAGCGTTTCGTAGCGATAGCGTTGCGCGCCAAGTTCGAGGATGTCGCCCGATTGCAGTGGCGTATAGCCCCGCGTGGCTTGCCAGTTGAGCAGGGCGCCATTCATGCTGGCGCGGTCGAGCAGCTGGGGATGGCCGTGATCCCAATGAATTTCGGCATGATGGCGCGAGGTGCGCTCATCGTCAATCACCACGTCGTTATCGAGTTCGCGGCCCAGCAGCGTCAGCTCATAGACCAGCGGCAATGGGCGCCCCGCCGTCACGTTGGCCTCATCCAGCGGGACAAGCCGCCCCCAGGGCTGCTCCTCTGCCAGTGGGGCGCGACGGCGAGCAGGATCATCCACGTCGGCGAACCGTGGCGTTGAGACACGCGACACACGCGCCGCGCCAGCGACATGACCAACAACGTGATAGGCGGGATAGCGCGACGAGAGGCCCAGCGATGAGGGCTTTGCCAGCACGACATAGGCGCTGAGGGTGGCCAGCGGCGCCAGCCAGCCCAGCGCGACCGATGCCACCAGCGCCAGCGCCACCTCGCCCACATCGAGCGTCGGACCATAGACATCCAGGCGATTCTGCGCCCACCAGATCGGGCCGAACATCAGCACACTGGCGACAAGACAGACCTCCAGCGCGGCGACAAGCTGGCGCGACGAGCCGCGGCGCCGACCGAACGCATAGAGCGCGATCACCACCGTGCTTGCCACGCTACAGGCAAGTCCGCCATAGCTGCCCAGCGCAAACCAGGCCGGAAAGTCTATCACGCCCATCACCCCATGCGATTCATCCCATACGCACCATACGGCGGACCCGTCAGGACCGATCTGCACCGTGCGTCGGCCCTGCGGGCTTGAACTGCTCCGTGCGCGGTCGGAGCGCACTTCTCGGCTGTGGCTTCGCGCAGTTCACCTTTCAAGTCCGCAAGCCGTTGATTATTCCATCGGCTCGATGCCCTGCTGGCGCTCCGCCTGCACGTCAATCACCTTCAACACATGCCGCTGCCGCTGATCGCTATTGTACTCCAAATCGCCGTGGGTGTTGGCCTGATCGCCCAGAACGCCACCATTGAGGTCGGAGGTCTCCCAGTAGGCAAGTGGGGCGTTTACCTGTGCGCCAAGCGCGACCCCCAGATAGGCATGGCCTGCCGTGATGACGATATAGGGACGCATCCCCAGCCGCTCGACCGCCGATGCCAGGATCGCCGTCGTCTCGACACACATCCCCGTTGGCGCGGCGCCGGTCAGCACATCTTTGGGCAACTGGATGATCTGGGTCGCATCCTGGGCATAGGGGATGTTGTCGGCGGCGTAGCGCAGGTGATAGCT
>JBDTAI010000182.1:0-3269 GCA_039924685.1 Ktedonobacterales bacterium | reverse complement strand
CTACGCCATTCGGAGCGGCGCGGCGAATATCGCCGTCTATACTTCGCAGCCGACGGTGGCGCCCTCAGTGAGCCATGCGGCGCAACATGGGCGGCTCTTCCTGGGCGCGGTGATCACGGCGCAATATGCTGCCTGTGTCGCTCCGCGTGTGCTGAATGGCAATCTGCCCTACGAGCCGCTGCTGTGGCTGCCGTTGCGGCTCGCGCTCTTGATCCCGCCGCTGCTGGCCTTCGTCTCGGCGATCTGGCTGGTGGCCAATCCGCGACCACAAGTGCTACTGCGCGCCGGAATGCCACTGCTCTATGCTGGCGTCGTCACTGCCGTCTTCTGTCTGGGAACTTCCGCCTGGCCCGCCATTCGCCCCTGCGACTATGATCAGGCGGGTCGCTATGCCGTGCCGCTGGCGCTGGTCGAGCCGTTGCTGCTGCTGACGCTTTTCGCGCTGCCCAGAATATGGTGTGACGTGCGTATCTGGCGCAAGGGGTTGTCTGCGAGCATCAGTCCTGCGGCGATGCGGCGCGGCCAGTCGCTGGTGTTTTTGGGACTGCTGCTCTTTGCTGGCATCCATCTGGGAACCTATGCGCTGACCGACCCTGCTGGCATGTTCCAGTCGCCGTTCTATCGTTATGCGCCGCTGGATGACAGTCAGTTGCTCACGTACCTCAAAGCTCATAACATCCATGACGCCTGGTGCAACCACTGGGTTGGCAACATCATCACCTTCCAGTCCGACGGCCAGACTACCTGCGCCGATTACTACGATGTGGTGGTGCGTGGCGGCATTTCGCGCCCGCCTGGCCTGCTCGAGCAGGTGAGCAAAGCGGATAGCCCCAGCTTCATCCTCGTGCTGACCATTCCCCATCCCATACTGGCGCAGGAACTCGACGCGCTAGGGGTCTCCTATACGCTGGCGGTGTTACCCCAGGCGGGCGTCACCGTGATCACCCCTGACCGCACCGTGAATCCTGCCACTGTGGTACATGGACTCGCCGAAGACTACGGCATGAACGCCAAGCGGTGACGACGCCGTTTATGGATTGTCCTGAGTGAGCGCGCGGTTCTTCTCGCGTGAGGCGTCAGCGATCTCGGCCTGATAGGCCAGCATCTTCGCTTGCAGGTCAGGATCAGCGGCGGCGAGGATACGGACGGCAAGCAATCCGGCGTTACGCGCATTGCCGATGGCGACGGTGGCGACCGGCACACCGGTGGGCATCTGCACGATGGAGAGCAGCGAATCCATGCCGCGTAGCCACTCTGTCGGCACTGGCACGCCGATCACTGGCAGCGGCGTATGGGCGGCGAGCATCCCCGGCAGGTGCGCCGCGCCACCAGCCCCCGCGATGATGACCCGCAAGCCGCGTGTATGCGCAGTCCTGCCATACTCCGCCATATCGCCGGGCGTGCGGTGCGCCGAGACGATGCGTATCTCATATGTCACACCGAAGCGATCCAGCATTTCCGCCGCGCCGCGCATCGTCGGCTGGTCAGAGTCGCTGCCCATCACGATGCCCACCAGCGCCGTCGTCTTACCGATGTCGCCCATATGATCATCACCCTCCCGCCAAATACCTGTCGCCACATCTTCTGTAACCGATCACAGCGTATCCCTGTGATTGTGGCGGCGTCAAGCAGGAGCACAGGAGCATGGGTTGCGCTTCACCGCCCGCTCTCGTCATCCTGAAAGATGGCTTCGATAGGTTGCTGGAAAAGCCGCGAAATCCTGAATGCCAGCGGCAGGCTGGGATCGTACTTGCCGGTCTCCAGCGCGTTGATCGTCTGGCGCGAGACGCCCAGGTGATCGGCCAGTTCCGCCTGCGACCAGCCGCGTTCTGCCCGCAATACATGCAGCTTGTTCCTCATCGGCGCCTCCGGGTCCACTCTGGTATAGGGCTGCGTGTTCATGCGTAGCGCCGCGCGGCGACTGCCAGCCCCAGTCCCCAGATCATGATCATGACGGGGAAAACCCAGACGAAGTTGACAGCTGGGAAACCGACAAACTCAAGGAAGCCATAGGCGAAGGTGAGGATGGCTGTGGCGGCGAAACTCAGCCCCAGCGCCTCGAGCTGGATGCGCCGCTGCAACTCATCCATCCGCCGCAGAAAGCGCACGAATGCCAGCACACCGAAGATCGCAGGAATCACCGGCGCCACCGCCACGAACGGACGCCACGCCCCATGCGGATTAGCGTTGAGAACGGTAATGGCGATGATGAGGACGACAGCATAGGCGACCATCGCCCCGCCAAACTCGATTGCATAGGTTCTTCCGGCCTGGTTGTGTGAACTCGTCACCCTGGTACTCTCTTTCTCATAGTGTCAAGCAGTCTTGACATCAAATAGTGTAAAGCATCATTGTCACAATGTCAAGTGCATTTGACACCAATTTCGGCACGATTGTGGAGTTCGCTGATCGGTCAGGTGAGGCGGCGCGCATTGCCAAATGGGGTATCAGGATGGAGACATGTGTTGGCGCTGCCCGTTCGTTTGCGCTATACTATGAGATTGGGGGTCGTGCGATGTGTGCAATGTGTGCAACGATACCGACAGCATGTGGCGCTGATTGAGCGGTAGCGAGAGAGTGGGTCGAGAGAGCGAGCAAACAGGTGGAGCAGGGAGCAGGGCAGGACGAGCCGACGGAGCAGATAGCCCCGGTTGTCGTCAGGTCGGATACGGGCAAGCGGGGCAAGCAGCAGACGAGATCGTTTCAGACAGGGATGGGCCAACTGAAGCCACTGATCACCATCGAGGGTGGACGGAAAGCGCTGCGTGTCGGAGGGGTGATTCAGTCGGTGGCCGTGGATGAGCGCTATGTGAAGGATGTGTGGGATGCGATGCTGCCTACAGAGGCGCCCGGACGCGCGCTGATCCTGGGGCTGGGCGGCGGCACGGTGGCTACACTGATGACCAAGCGGTGGGGCGCCTTCCCCATCATTGGCGTCGAGCGCGATCCGGCGGTGGTCTGGCTGGCGCGACATGAGTTCGGCCTGAACAATGTGCCGCATGTGCAGGTTGTCGTGGAGGATGCCTTCGCGTTTGTGCGCCGCTACGATACACGAGCCGAGGGTTCGTTTGGCGCGATCTGCGTGGACCTCTACGTGGCGGGCAGAATGGCGCATGGCGCGCTGGCGCCCGCCTTTCTGCGCGATCTGAAGCGCATCCTCACGCCCGATGGCGAGGTGATGTTCAATCTGTGGCGTTCGCCCTTCCTGACTGACCAATTGCGGCGCATCAAGCGCATATTCACCATCAGCCTGAGCGTCGAGGCTGACG
>JBDTAI010000181.1:0-20197 GCA_039924685.1 Ktedonobacterales bacterium | reverse complement strand
ATCCTGCGCATAGGGGGCAAGCGTAGCATGCAGCCGCTCATCCAGTTCGGTTGCTCGCTCAGGGGGCATTCGGTCACGCGAAAAGCCGTTCCGCGAGTGGAGCGCCTCGATATACCGTGTGATGCGTTGTGTGACGGAAACAGGCGCAGTGCGCCGCTGGCCGATCAGCGTGAAAAGGGTGCGCCGCGCAAGCTCGTTCAGCACATCATACGGCTGAAACTTCTGGTTGGTGGAGTAGGCGATGATCAACTCCAGCATCGGCGCATGCCACGGAGCAGCCAATTCACCGCGCTCGATGATGGCAAGCAGCGCGCTCGGCGCCATGACGGCGCGTAGCCGTGGAAACAGCATCTCCCAGGCCATCCAGTGGATACTCTCGCCCGCCGTCACCAGCGCATAAGGTGGCCGCAATGGCGCATCCTCAACGGCGCCGAGTATCCAGTTGAGATTGGGCGCATCGCCACCAGATAGCGCCCTGCCGCGCGCAATCATTGCCTGCGACTGATCAACAGCGTCCACACGTCCTGGCGGTTTACACTGCATCAGCCGACGCGCCAGTGGACGCGCAATATCGCCTGTTCCACTGCCCAGATCAAGCACGGCGCATAGCTCGTCTGCTTGGCCAGCGATCAACCCTGTGAGGATGTCAAACACCTCATCGGGATAGGGTGGCCGGGCTGGATAGGCGGCGGCGATAGCCTGATCCTGAAACTGCGCGGCGTAGGCTGGCCCCAGGTGGGCTGGCTTTGGCTCCATTGCACTCATCAGTCACCGTCATCCGTTCCACATCAGCGTGATACAAACCTGCATCTGGCAGGCTAAAGAGCAGTTGGTAGGCATATTCCGATGCAGATACGAGTAGACGCGCCATCGCGTTAGGGACTTATCGTGTTTCATTGACAAGCGGCGAGCATACAGGAACGCATTCGGCAAGGTAGCTATTCATCTTACTTGACACCGTTTCAACGGCCCTACAAGAGTGATGCTCGTCACACATAGTCCAGCACGAGCAGTTGCGGGCCGCCAAACACTGTTTCTGCGCGCTGGCAGATGATTATAGTCAAACACTGGTGGAGGCTGATATTTTCACTATACACGAATGGTTACGCAGCATGTTACCAGCTGCAAAGCGAACCGTCACGTATTATAGAGGTGATACGTCGGCATCCTATTTCCCCATCACAAGGTATCATATTCATCTAACATGTATCCACCACTTTGGAGTTTGGCATCATGCGGTTTCCACGAGTGAGCGTCCCACTAGCATCCCAGCTTTCGCAGGCTCCAGCGTTGGTCCGTCGCAGGCACAGCGGCAAGCAGAAGGCGCACACGACACACAACACGACACACGGCGTCGATCTTCCCTTCAATCGCACGCAGGCGCTTGCTTCTGCTGTTTCCCCATCGGCGTCTTCACCGATACTGGCTATGCCTGTGCGCCCGCCACAGTCGCAACGGCAGCGGCGCGACTGGCGGCGACGGCTGCGCGTTTACGCCTCGGTCCCAGAGCTGATTGCCACTGGTAGCGCACGCGGGTCGCACACTGCCCATCGGCGTGGATGGCGAACCGTGTCTACAGCCGTGTCTACATCGTCAGCGACCGCCGCTGTCGCCTTGCCAACTGCTCACGAGCCTGTGGACGCTGCAACAACCCTGGCAGAAAATGCGCAACACAGCGCGACGCCTGGGTTGGAGTTGACGGACCGTGAGTTGCGGCGGCGGGTCTGGTCGCTTTCGGGTCCAGCGATTGGTGAGCAGTTGCTGGCGCTGGGTGTCGGCGTCTCGGATACCTTTCTCTCCGGCCACCTCTCCACCTATGCAGGTCACATTCTCGGCTATGGTCAGGCGACGGCGGTGGCGGCGGTCGGCGCGGCAGGCTTGATCACCTGGATTGTGCTGACGGCCTTCTTTTCGATCAACATCGGCGTGACGGCGCTGGTGGCGCGGGCAACCGGCGCGCAGGATCGCTCGCTGGCGGGGCGGGCGGCGGCGCAGGGCGCGCTGCTGGGACTGGTGGCGGGCATAGCGATGCTGTTGCTGGCGGCGCCGCTGGCGGACGTAATCACGCTGGCGCTCGGCGTCAATGGACAGGTCGCCACACTGGCAGCCGACTTCATCCGTGTCTGGAGCCTGGGGATGCCCGCCGCTGGCATTGGTTCGGCCTGCACGGCGGCGATGCGCGGCGCGGGCGATACGCGCCGTCCAGTGCTGGTGATGCTCTTCGTCAACGGCGTCAATGTGGTAGCGTCGTGGCTGCTACTCAACGGCGCGTCGCAATTCGGGTTGGCGCCGATTGGGGTGGTTGGTTCTGCCGTCGGCGCCGCCACCGGCTGGGTCTTCGGGGCGATACTGGCGGTGATCCTGCTCGCACGCGCGCATCCCCAGGCGCCACGCCTCACCCGCCCGGCGCTGCGACCCGATTTCGCGCTGGCAAGGCGCATCCTCCATGTCGGGCTGCCCTCGGCGCTTGAACTGATCATCTTCCAGCTTGGCGTGCTGTCGTTCAACCGCGAGGTGGTGGCGCTTGGCCCAATCCCCTATGCGGCGAATACGACGATCAATACCGTCGAAAGCCTGGGGACACTGCCCGCTGTGGGATTCAGTGTAGCAGCGACAGCGCTGGTAGGGCAGGCGCTGGGCGCGCGCAATCCAGGGTTGGCGCGACGGGCGACATTGGCAGCCATGCGACCCTGTATAGTGATGATGGTGGCGCTGGGGACGATTGCGGTGCTGGCTCCGCGGATCATGCTTGGCCTCTTTGTGGCAGACCCCACCGTGCTATCGGCGGGCGACGTGGCGATGCGAATCTCGCTCATGATCCTGCCTGCGTCGGGCATCACCTTTGTGCTGAATGGCGCGTTGCGCGGCGCGGGCGATACCAAGTTCCCGGTGCTGACACGCACTGTCGGCCCGTGGGGATTGCGCCTGCCGCTGACACTGCTCTTGCTGCCGCTGCTCGGCCTCCCTGGTGGTCGGCTGGCGATGGCGATGGACTTCTGGACGCAGGCTGGGCTGGCCTGGTGGCGCTTCCGCAGTGGCCGCTGGCGCAAAGCGCGAGTATAAAAACACAAATAGCAGCGGCGCCAACTCGTGACGCCGCTGCTATTTGTGTCTGTCGTTCGTACCGCAGCGCGATCAGGCGTTGCCCTGGGCCACTTCAGCCTCGGTGACGGGGGTGGCGCGGCCCAACCGCTCCATCGCCAGATCGAAGAACTTGCGCGCGCCTGTGCGCAGCAGCCCCGGATTGCGCCGCAGCACCCCCAGGAAGAGGCCCGCGCTATAGTCGCCGCGCAACAACTCAGCCGCCTGCGCTGGCGTGAGGCGACGCAGAAGTTCCATACCATCATCCCACTGTGCGTCGGTCCAGGCGGCGATGCGCTGGTTGACAATGTAGGAGATGTCCATCTCGCGGCCAAAGCGCGCGCGCCACTGGCGCTCATAGCGTTCTAGATAACTGGCCGAGGTGTCGCTGGCGCGGATTGCGTCGGCGGCGACGGCGCCCGCCATCTGGCCGCTATAGATCGCGAACCTGATGCCCTCGCCCACCAGCGTGGAGCCGTGGCCCGCCGAGTCGCCAGTGGCGATCAGGCCGTCGCTCACAAACTTGGGGACGACTCCCTCCGAGGGGAAGAGGCCCGTGTGATATTCGAGCGGGCTGGCCCCCTTGAAGACCGGCGCCAGTGAGGGTAGACGATCAGTGAACGTATCGAGGTATTCGCGTGCGTCGGCGTCCACATCTGGGCGCAGCACACCCACACCCAGTCGCACTCGCCCCTTGCCACGCGGGAAGGCCCAGGCGTAGCCGGAGGGCGCCACCTGGCTGCCCATGATCAGATAGAGGCTGTTGGGATCGTAGTTAGGCGCGGCAAGGTCGTACTCGGCGCCGTAGCCATAGCGGTGGAAGCCCTGGCGCAATCCGGTGCGCGTGACAATCGTGCTGGAAAAGCCCGAAGCGTCGATCACCAGCGGCGCCCGCCACTGGCCCACACGGTTGCGGTGGTCTTTGGCGGTGACGCCGACGATGCGCCCATCCTCGACAATCGGCCCTTCGACCGGCGAGTTGGGATGAATCTCGACGCCAGCGGCGACAGCGCGCGTGGCGAGGTGCTGATAGACGCCCCGCACATCCAGCACGCAGCAGACAGGATCGGCGTAGTCGAAGCGCGCCTGCCGGTTGGGCGAGAGAAACGTGACGCTGCGAATCGGGTAGTAGAGGTCAGCGGGGATGCCCAGCGTCTGCATATCGCTGATCCAGCTGCCGCCGCTGGTGTGGACGGGGTAGCCGATCTCCTTCTGTCGCTCCAGCACAGCTACGCGCGCGCCGCCTTTGGCCGCCGCCTCAGCCGCGCTCAGACCCGCCGGGCCACCACCTACCACGATCACATCATATTGCCGCGCGTCATCCGTTGTGGGAGCTGCGCTGCTGGTTGTCTCTGCCGCCGTCATGCTGTTTCGCCTCGCTTGATTTTGCCATCCGATGATATGCGCCTTCTGGCCCCGTCCCCGTATCGTACTCTGGCCTTGCAAGGCCCAGAGCCGCACCGTCACCGCCACTATATCATACCCGCTGAGAGTCTATGGCGGAGTATAGGCCAGATTTCACCCGTGCGCTGGGGGACAGCGGCTGGTCATTCATCCTGCAAATCTTGCCGAATGGCGGTGATCTCTTTGCGCAGCGCCGTATTTTCGTTGATCTCGCGGTTGATCTTCTCCCAGCCATGCAGCACCGTGCTGTGGTCACGTCCGCCGAGCGCCTGGCCGATCTCAAGCAGCGAGGCTTCGGTCTCCTGGCGCATCAGATACATCGCCACCTGACGCGGCATGACGATATGCTTGTCGCGCTGCTTGCCGCGCAGATCATCCATCGAGAGGTGGTAGTGCTCGGCCACCGCCTCCAGAATGTCGGCAATGCTGACACGTCGCGCGCGTCCATCAGTGGCGAGGCTGGCGAGCGCCGCTTTGGCCGTCTCGATGGTCAGCGGCAAGCCTTGCAGGTCGGCATAGGCCAGCAGGCGATTCAGGCTGCCTTCCAGTTCGCGGATGTTGCTCTGCACGCGGTTCGCCAAAAAGTTGATCACCTCGTCGGGCGTCTGGCGGCCCATCATATCGGCCTTGGCGCGCAGAATTGCCACCCGCGTCTCGAGGTCCGGCGGCTGAATATCGGCGATCAAGCCCCACTCGAAGCGCGAACGCAGCCGCTCTTCGAGGCTGACGATGGCCTTTGGCGGGCGGTCGCTACAGATTACGATCTGCTTGTTCGACTCATACAGACTGTTAAAGGTGTGGAAGAACTCTTCTTCGGTGGAGTCTTTGCCCGCGATGAACTGGATGTCGTCCACCAGCAGCACATCCACCGAGCGATATTTGGCGCGGAACTCATCGGTGGTGCGATAGCGGATGGCGTTGATGATCTCGTTGGTGAAAGTCTCTGATGAGACGTAGAGCACCACCAGTCTGCGGTCGAGCGCGGTATGGCCGATGGCGTGCAGAAGATGCGTCTTGCCAAGGCCCACACCGCCATAGAGGAACAGCGGGTTATAGGCGTGACCAGGCGCCTCGGCCACCGCCAGTGAGGCGGCGTGCGCCAGGCGGTTGCCAGCGCCGACGATGAATGTTGAGAAACGATAGCGCGCATTCAGGCGCGGCGGCGTGAGCGGGCTGACACCCGGAATACTCCCTGGCTCAGTACTCTCTGCGCGCATCTGCCCCCCGCCGGAGCTATAGCCAGCGGCATAGCCGGCGGCATACGAGCTACGCCTGTCGCGCATCCCCTCCTCGGCGTCCGCGAAGCCCGTAAAGTCGCCCGGCCGCGCCGCTGGGGGCGTCTGTGGCGTCGCGGCCTCCCATTGCCGCTCGTTGCCTGCGCTGGCTGGGACGCCCAGATAGTCGTCGTCGGACTCATCCGTGTCGTCATAGCCAGCATACCCGGCATAGTCGGCGCCAGCATTCATCTGCGCCTTCCCTTCCAGTGCCTCGGCTGATCTCTCGGCTGGCGCTGCGTTCTCAATGGTGGCATCACCTGTAGAGGCATCATGGGCATCATGGGCATCATGGGCATCATGAGACGGGGGTTGTGGTCGAGCGCCGCCAACATTGCCCCACAGCGCCGAAACGCCTCCCACGCCGCCATCATAGCCATCCGAAGAGGCTGGCTGGCCGCTGGGTGATGTTGGAATGCGGTTGAGCGCGCTGCGCAGCCGAGCGCGTTGCGACGCCTCACCCAGCCGCATCCGCTGGTCGCCGGTCGCCAGTCGCAGATGGCGCGCAGCCGGAAGCGTCTCACGCTGCTCACGCCTGCCTGTCTCATCTGCTTCATGCGCTTCATGCGCTTCAGCCACCATAGCGCCCTGATCGGCGTCCGCCGTGTGCGCAGCGCTGGCTGCTGGGAAATTTTCGGCATTCGTGGCATTTGCGGTATATGTCGCATCCGGCGCAGCTTCTGGTGTGAAGAGTAAGGGACGTGCCAGCCCGTCGTCAGGCGGCTGTGCGGCGCTCTGGGGAGCGCGACGGTTCACCGATTGGCCCTGCGCAGCGCGGGGATAGTGCTGCGCTGGCGGCTGTAGCGGCAGTTGCGCTGGCGCGTCGCCATACGTCGCAACCGTGATCGTCAGCGGGCAGCGATAGCCCACGACATCGCGGATCGCCGTCTCGATGTCCTCACGGTAGCGCGCCTCGATCATCGCCTGGGCAAAACTGGTGCGCGTGCGCAAGACCGCGCCATCCGCACTGACGGCGACCAGTTCTGTGCCGCGCAGCCATGTCTCGAACTCCGCGCTTTTCATCTTCAGGCGCAGTCGTTCCTGCGCCGCGCGCCAGACGTGTGCGTTATTCACGGCGATCCCTTGTTTCTCGGCGTAGCTGCCTGTTCTGTCCAGGCGGTTCAGCGCATCTGGCTGTTCTCGAAGCGTTCAGGTGAGGCGCTCGGTGTAGTATACGATACCACACAATACCAGTGGTCCTTGCAAGGACACAACCCGATTGTCCGGCGCGGGGATATACTGTCCAAGAGCGGCGAACCTGCAAACACACATCTGCAAACACACACGCGTAAATGGAGGATGACTTATGACTGTGCTTGACCTGTTTCACCTGCATGGGCAGGTGGCGATTGTCACTGGCGGCGGGCGCGGCATCGGCAAGACGGTGGCGGAGGCGCTGGCCGAGGCTGGCGGGAAGGTAGTAATCACTGGGCGCCGCGAGGAGTTTCTGAATTCCACCGTGGCGGAGTTTACGGGCAGGGGCTTCGAGTGTCTGGCTGTGGTGGGGGATGTGAGCAACGCCGACGATGTCGCCCGCGCCACCCAGGCGGCGTTCGACGCCTGGGGCCAGATTGACATCCTGGTGAACAACGCGGGCCAGACCTGGGGGCAGCCAACCGAGGAGATGCCTTTCGAACGCTGGCGGCAGGTGATTGATGTCAACCTGAACGGCATGTTTTTGATGTCACAGCAGGTGGGACGGCATATGCTTGCGCGCGGGCGGGGAAGCATCCTCAACATCTCCTCGGTGGCCGGGCTGGTGGCCGGCGATCCAGAGTCGGTGAAGACTATCGCCTACAACACCAGCAAGGCGGGCGTGATCGCCTTCACCAAGACGCTGGCGATGGAATGGGGGCGTCGCGGCGTGCGTGTCAACGCAATTGCTCCCGGCTGGTTCCCAACACGCATGGCTGCGGCAAGCATCAATGCCAACCGCGAACGCTTCGAGGGGCGCACGGCGCTGGGCCGTCTGGGCGATCTTGACGAACTGAAGGGCGCGGCCCTGTTCCTCGTCTCCCCCGCCGCCAGTTTCATCACCGGCCAAACCGTGGTGGTTGATGGCGGCATGACACTATGAGAGGGGCGCGTGGCGCTGCACAATGGCGAGGACGTCGTCGAGATCGAAGGGTTTGGCGATGAACCCTTCGGCGCTGATTTCTGTCGCGCGGCTGCGTGAATCCTGCGCGGCGGTCATCCTGATGATCGGCGCGTGTGGCCCTGGCACGTCGCGGTAGGCGGCGACAAACGCCCACCCATCCATCACCGGCATCTTCATATCCAGCAGGATCAGGCGCGGGGGAGCGCTGTGTACACGGTCGAGCGCCTCCCGTCCGTTGTTGGCAATCACGACAGCGCAGCCCTGATCGCTGAGGATGTACTCGACGGCGTTCAGGATCACAGCATCATCGTCAACGACGAGGATCGGTCGTTGATCTCCCTGATCCGCGCCGCTCACGGCGTCCCCTCTTGCCACCATGTCACCCCGCCGTTCGTGATCGTTGCACTGTCTTCGTTTGTCTTGCTTGTCTCGCTACATGCGTCCTGCTGGTGGGGCTGTCACTTTTGGCCTGGCAGCCTTCACCTGCGCGGAGGCCGCTGGCCAATCACGCGCCGAGAGCGGTAGCGAGACGACGAAGCGCGTTCCACCGTCGTCGGGGAACTCTGCCGTAATTTTACCATCATGCTGCTCGATGATCTGGTGACTGATATACAGTCCCAAACCAAGCCCGGAGCGATGATCTTCGGTATGCGCCTGGTAGAACCGACCGAAGATCGCCTCACGCTTCTCCACGGGGATGCCGATGCCATGATCGCGCACCATCAGACGCGCATACCCATCGTCGGTGCGGCGCACTTCGATCTCGATGTGGCCACCATCGGGGCTATACTTGATGGCATTGTCGAGCAGGTTGCTCAGTATCTGTTCGGCGCCAACCGGATCGACCTCAGCGACGAGAGCGGGGTCGGCGCTCAACGTCAGTGTATGTTTGTTTGTGCGCGCCTTGAAGGTTGTGATCAGTTTTTCGGTCAAGGCTGTTAGGTCAACAGCCTTGTACTCCACGCGCAACTTCCCGTGCTCAAGCCGTGAGACATCGAGCAACTGCGCGATCAGCCGCGTGAGGCGATCTGCCTGCTGATCGAGCGTGCGCAACCCATCGCTAAACCAGTCAGGGGCGTTCAGTTCGCTTTTCTGCGCCCGACGCGCGAGAATCTGCGCAGTGGCGCGTAGCCCCGTCAGCGGCGTCTTGAGTTCGTGGGCGGCGACGGAGAGAAAGTCGTCGCGCACCTGAAGCGCCGCCTCCAATTCGGCGGTCCGCTCTTCAACACGCCGCTCCAACTCCACATTCATCCCTTCCAACTGACGTGTCTTGCGGAAGAGTTCGGCGAGCACACTCACCTTTGCCCGCAGGATGTCGGGAATCACCGGCACAGGAATATAATCCACCGCGCCCATCTCATAGCCTTTGAGACGATCAAGGTCCGTCAGGCGCTCGGCGGAGACGAAGACTATCGCCGTCTGCTGGTAGCGCGGATGATCGCGGATCATCGCCGCCAGCTCGAAGCCGTCCATCTCCGGCATCACGACATCCATCAGCACAATAGCGATCTTGTTCTTGAGCAGACAATCAAGCGCCTCTCGCGGTGAGGAGGCCTTGATCAAGTTCACGTCGAGGTCTGCAAGGATGGTCTCATAGCTCAACAGCTTGCCCGGCTGATCATCCACCATCAGGACGTTGACCTGATCATTTCCACTCATGATGTGCCTCCGGCTCGCGAATGCCCTGTGACGGTGGACAAGCTCTCTGCAATTGCATACATCACCTCCTGTTCTCGCGTTGCGCTGCTCTAGCGGTGCAGCCACATACGCAACGCCGACAGGAGTTGCTCGGTGTTGACTGGTTTGGCGAGATAGTCGGATGCGCCCGCTTCCAGGCACTTCTCCCGGTCGCCTTTCATCGCCTTCGCCGTCAGTGCGATGATGGGCAGCCGCTGGAAGGTGGGGTTCTGCCGGATGACCCGCATGGTTTCGTAGCCGTCCATCTCCGGCATCATGATATCCATCAGCACTATCGCCGCATCAGGCGTGGCCTGAAGCGTTGCAATCGCCTCCTTGCCGGTATCAGCCGTCAACACCTGCATGCCACGCCGCTCCAGCACACTGCTGAGGGCGAAAATGTTGCGCACGTCGTCGTCCACCACCAGCACTTTCTTGCCCACCAGATCGTCGTCCGAGCTATGTAGCCGCTCCAGCATACGCTGCTTTTCGGCGGGCAGCGTGGAGACGACCCGATGCAGAAACAGCGCGGTCTCGTCGAGCAGTCGCTCAGGCGATTCAACGCCCTTCACCACCACACTGCGCGCCAGCATACGCAGTTGCGCATCCTCCTCCGCCGAGAGTTGCTTGCCAGTGAACACCACCACTGGCACATCACCTAGCGCCTCGTCGTCGCGGATGCGTTCCAACACCTCGAAGCCCGACATATCGGGCAGACGCAAGTCAAGCACAACGCAATCAACCGCTTGTTTCCGCAAGGTGGCCAGCGCGTCGGCGCCGGTGGCGACTGTGGTGATCTCGATATCCTCGTGGCCGAGCAGTGCGGTGATGCTCAACTGCTCGGCGGGGTTGTCCTCCACCACCAGCAACCGTTTACTCGCCGCCGCCGCATAGTTCTTGATGCGGATGAGCGCCGCTTCCAGGTTATCGGCCGTCGCTGGTTTCTTCACGAAGTCGAACGCCCCACGCGCCAGGCCGTGCCGGCGGTCATCCTCAATCGTCAACATCTGGACGGGGATGTGCCGTGTCTGCGGGTCCTGTTTCAGATGGCTGAGAACCGTCCAGCCTAGCATATCCGGCAGGAACACATCGAGCGATACCGCCGTTGGATGGAACCGCTTCGCCAGCTTCAGGGCTTCGAGGCCGCGCGTCGCCCCGATCACCTTGAAGCCCTGGTCGCGGGCCAGATCAATCAGCACACGCGCATAGTACGGATCATCCTCGACGATCAGCAAGGTCTCGTCGCCTTCTTCGATGAAGTCGCGGTCATCCGTAACTGGCGCCAGTTCCGTTGGATGATCCACCAACCGCACGACGGAGCGGGCGGATTGTCGCGCCAGCGCGGCGCTGTCGCGCGTCTCAGCAGCGCTCACCGCATCGTTCGCCTTTGCCGCAGTCGCCGCCGACGATGCCGCAGGGCCGACATAGGTTTGCGGCAGATAGAGGATGAAGGTGCTGCCAATATCAGGTGTGCTGTGCAACTGAATCTCGCCGCCAAGCAGGTCGGCAAGTTCGCGGCTGATCGTCAATCCCAGGCCAGTGCCACCGAAGCGGCGGCTGGTGCTGGCGTCGGCCTGCTGGAAGGCCTCGAAGATGATCTTCTGCTTCTCGATTGGGATGCCGATGCCCGTGTCGGTGACCTCAAAGGCCACCACATTCGCCGCCCCATCGAGGATCGGATGCTCAGGACTCCAGCCGCCATTGACCGCCGAGACGCTCAGACGCACACTACCCTGTTCGGTGAACTTGAAGGCGTTGGAGAGCAGATTCTTGAGCACCTGTTGCAGACGTTTCGCGTCAGTCACCATGCTGCGCCCCAGATGCGGATCCAGTTGCACATCGAGCGTAAGGCCGCGATTCTCGGCCTCGTGACGGAACGGGCGCACCACCATATCGAGCACGTTGGCGATGGCGATGTCTTCGGCATCCACCGAGACCGTGCCTGACTCGATCTTGGAGAGGTCGAGGATGTCGCTGATCAGGTTGAGCAGGTCGGTTCCAGCGCCGTGGATCGTGCGGGCGAACTCGACCTGTTTGGTGGAGAGGTTGCCATCAGGGTTTTCCGAGAGTTGTTGGCCGAGGATCAGGATGCTGTTGAGCGGCGTGCGCAACTCATGCGACATATTGGCCAGGAACTCGGATTTGTATTTGGAGGTGAGCGCCAGTTCCGCTGCCTTCTCTTCGAGCGCGCGGCGGGCCTGCTCGATCTCCTGGTTCTTGCGCTCAACTTCAACGTTGCGCTCGGCAAGTTGTTGCGCCTTCTGGGCAAGCTGCTCGTTGGTTTGCTGCAACTCCTTCTGCTGCGCCTGCAACTCCGCCGCCAACTGCTGCGACTGCTTGAGCAATCCCTCAGTTTGCATCGTCGCCTCGATACTGTTGAGCAGGATACCTATGCTGGCGGTAAGTTGCTCGAGGAACGCCAGATGGGTCGCGGTGAAGGTGTTGAGCGAGGCAAGCTCGATCACCGCCTTCACCTGATCCTCGAAGAGCACAGGCAGCACCACGACATTACGGGGAACCGCCTGGAACAGTCCTGAGCGGATGGGTACAGTAGTTTGAGGCGGCAGATCGTCTATCAGCATACTGCGCTTTTCGATGGCGCACTGGCCAATCAAACCGTCGCCAAGCTGCAAGTAGTGCGCGTGACCCTCCGCCGCATCGTCGGCGAAGGTGGAGAGCAGATCGAGCCGCGCCGCCTCGTCGGTATCCGTCAGTTCCATCTGGTAGATCACGCCCTGCTGCGCGTTGACCAGCGGCGTCAACTCCGAGAGCAGCATTCGCCCGACGGTGGAGAGGTCGCGCTGACCCTGCAACATGCCCGTGAAGCGCGCCAGATTGGTCTTGAGCCAGTCCTGCTCGGTGTTGCGGTCGGTGGTGAGCCGCAGGTTGTCAATCATCGTGTTGATGTTGTCTTTGAGTTCGGCGAGTTCGCCGCGCGCCTCCACCTGAATGGAGCGAGTCAGGTCGCCCTGGGTGACAGCGGTGGCTACCTCAGCGATGGCGCGCATCTGGTTGGTGAGGTTGGCAGCCAGCAGGTTGACGTTATCGGTCAGGTCGCGCCAGGTGCCTGCCGCGCCTGGCACGTTTGCCTGGCCACCCAGTCGGCCCTCCGTACCCACCTCGCGCGCCACCGTCGTCACCTGATCGGCGAAGATGGCGAGCGTATCGGTCATGCTGTTGATCGTCTCGGCGAGCGCCGCCACCTCGCCCTTGGCGTTCACCGTCAGCTTTTGTTTCAGGTCGCCAGTGGCCACGGCGGTCACGACCTTGACGATACCGCGCACCTGCTCGGTCAGGTTGTTGGCCATCACGTTCACATTGTCGGTCAGGTCTTTCCAGGCGCCTGTCACACCTGGAACCTGCGCCTGTCCGCCCAGCTTGCCTTCCGTGCCAACCTCGCGGGATATGCGGGTCACTTCGTTGGCGAAGGCGTTGAGCTGATCCACCATTGTGTTCAGCGTTTCCTTCAGTTGCAGAATCTCGCCACGCACATCCACGGTGATCTTCTTGGAAAGGTCGCCGCGCGCCACGGCCGTCGCTACCTCAGCGATGTTGCGCACCTGCGCCGTCAGGTTGCTCGCCATGAAGTTGACGCTATCGGTCAGGTCTTTCCACGTGCCAGCCACATCCGGCGCCTGCGCCTGGCCACCCAGTTTGCCTTCTGTCCCCACTTCGCGGGCGACACGGGTAACTTCGGCGGCGAACGAGCGCAACTGCTCGACCATTGTGTTCAGCGTTTCCTTCAGTTCAAGGATCTCGCCGCGCACATCCACCGTGATCTTCTTGGAGAGGTCGCCGTTGGCAATTGCGGTAGCCACCTCGGCGATGTTGCGCACCTGTCCGGTCAGGTTGCTGGCCATGAAGTTGACGTTATCGGTCAGGTCTTTCCAGGCGCCTGCCACATCCGGCACTTGCGCCTGTCCGCCCAGCTTGCCTTCGGTGCCAACCTCGCGGGCCACGCGGGTGACTTCCGAGGCGAACGAGCGTAACTGCTCCACCATCGTGTTGATGGTCTCTTTAAGCAGCAGAATCTCGCCGCGCACGTCTACCGTAATTTTGCGCGACAGGTCGCCACGCGCCACCGCTGTCGTCACCTCGGCGATGTTGCGCACCTGCGCCGTCAGGTTGCTGGCCATCGAGTTGACGTTATCCGTCAGGTCTTTCCATGTCCCGGCCACACCGGGGACCACCGCCTGGCCACCCAGCTTGCCTTCGGTGCCAACCTCACGCGCCACGCGGGTCACTTCACCGGCGAAGGCGTTGAGCTGGTCCACCATTGTGTTCAGCGTTTCCTTCAGTTGCAGAATCTCGCCGCTGACATTGACCGTGATCTTCTTGGAAAGGTCGCCGCCCGCAATCGCGGTCGCTACTTCGGCGATGTTACGCACCTGCCCGGTCAGGTTGCTGGCCATCGAGTTGACGTTATCGGTCAACCCCTTCCATGTCCCCGCCACACCCGGAACGACTGCCTGCCCGCCGAGCTTGCCCTCGGTGCCAACCTCACGCGCCACGCGGGTCACTTCATTGGCGAAGGCGTTGAGCTGGTCCACCATCGTGTTGATGGTCTCCTTGAGTTCGAGGATTTCGCCGCTGACGTTGACGGTGATTTTGCGCGACAGGTCGCCACGCGCCACCGCTGTCGTCACCTCGGCGATGTTACGCACCTGCGCCGTCAGGTTGCCCGCCATCGCGTTCACCGAGTCGGTGAGGTCTTTCCAGGTGCCGGCCACACCGGGGACCACCGCCTGGCCACCCAGCTTGCCTTCGGTGCCAACCTCACGCGCCACACGGGTGACTTCCGAGGCGAACGAACGCAACTGGTCCACCATCGTATTGATCGCGTCCTTGAGCAGCAGAATCTCGCCGCGCACGTCAACGGTGATCTTGCGCGACAGATCGCCATCGGCGACGGCGATGGTCACTTCAGCGATGTTGCGTACCTGCTCGGTCAGGTTGTTGGCCATGAAGTTGACGCTATCGGTCAGGTCCTTCCAGACGCCGCTCACCTCTGGAACCTGTGCCTGGCCGCCCAGTTTGCCGTCGGTGCCAACCTCGCGCGCCACACGGGTGACTTCCGAGGTGAAGACGCCAAGCTGCTGGATCATCGTGTTGACGATCATGGCGGAACGCAAGAACTCGCCTTCCAGCGGCCTGCCATCCACATCCAGGCGCACCGTCTGCCGCAGGTCGCCCTGCGCCACCGCTGCGATGGCGCGTGTCACCTCGGTGGTCGGGCGCAACAGGTCGTCCGCCAGCGTGTTGACGGAGAGTTCCATCTCGCCCCATGCGCCTCTGGAGTGCGCGAACTTCGCCCGCTCACGGGTTTTGCCCTCTTTGCCCACCACATGCCCGACGCGCCTGAGTTCCTGGGCCATCTGCTGGTTGGAGGCGACGATCTCGTTGAAGGTATCGGCGATCTTGCCCTCCAGGCCGATCCAGTCGCCAGGGAGCCGCACAGAAAAATCGCCATCGCGCATGGCCTGCAAGCCCAGCAGCAACGCGCGGATCTCTGGTTGTGAGTGTCCGTTTTGCGCCGTTTGTCCGTTGCGCGCTGCATGCCCGTTGGCGGCTGGTTCCTGCGCCACGGCAAGCGCCACTGTGCCGGATTTCTTACGTGTCACGCTGCTGCCTTCTTGATCCGCTTCGCGCGTTCCGGCTGGCGTGTTTCTCTTCATGTTGCTGCTGCTCCCTGAGTTAGCGGCTGGATCGGATGTGCATTGGCTGGATGCTGTGGACCAGGTGGATGGCGCGCAGAAAGCGCACCCACAGATGCTGCGTAGCTCTGGCTCCGCCGTGCTGCACAGCATCCTGGCAAGCTGGATATGGATTGTGTAATACTACCATACCCCATATCGGCCAAGAGATCGTAGATAACCCGAAGTTGATCCCAGAGTGGCATAGGATAGTAGCGATTTTCAGGCCAATAACGGAAGCAAAAGCGGCCAGTATTGGGAGGTAGGAGAAAAAGGGGATACGCTCATTCCTTGATGCGAAACACCGGGCCGCGTGGGATGAAGGGCAGGCTGCGTCCCCACGGCAGCAGGTAGGCGTGTTCGCGGCGGCCAGGCACATGCAGCCGGTCGCAGTAGCCATCGGTGATCAGCAGGATCGGTCCCTCCGGCGGGAAGTCCTCAGCATCTTCCAGCAGGTCAATCGCGGGCTGAAGCACTGTGCCGCCGCGCCCGCGCACCTTCACCAGACCGGCGATGTCTTCGGGGCGTAGATAGCCTTGGTCATAGGTCGCCGCATCGCAGAAGACTACTCGCGCCACCGGCACATCGCGCGCGAGGCTATAGCTGGCGATGGCGCCCAACGCCCGCGCCAGCGTCGCCCGGCTCATCGAGCCGCTGGTGTCGAGAATCACGCCGAAGGTGCGTCCTTTGGCCCAATCGGGCGGCAATACCCAGCGCGGACGCGGTATATCCGGCGTCGAGGACTGGCGGCGGCTCGGTCGCGCATAGGCGCTGACGCGCTCGATGGGCGGGAAGCGGTCATCGAACCAGCGCGCCAACTCGACATCCCAGGGGATCGGCGGCTGACTGAGCGCCTGAATCTCCTCGATCAACCCGGCGGGCAGCAGGCCGCGCTCCGCGCTGCTATGATACTCCAGCCCCTGCGCCAGACAACTGCGATAGAAGGCATCGAGGTCCACACCTGGGCCAAGCTCGCGCCAGTCGGGCAGGCCGCGCTTGAGGATGTCGGAGACGCCGACGCCACGCATGGTGCGCAGCCGCCGGTAGCGCCGCAGGTCCGTCACGATGCGGTCATAGATCGCCTCCGCCGACTCGCCTTGCAGTGTCGCGTCATACAGGCCGCCGATCTCTGGCATTGTCCCAACGTTCATTTCCACTAACCAGCCGTTGATCACGTAGTCGGCAGCGACGTTCCAGAGGTAGGGGTCGCGGCCCTGCTGGCGCGCGTCGTGGCGCAGGCCCACATGCAGCAGTTCGTGCGCCATCACGAAACGGCACTCCTGCGCATCGAGGCCCGCCAGTGGGTTGATGAAGATTTCGCGGCTCTGCGGGTCCACCGCCGCCACCGAGACGCCCTCGCGCTGGCAGATCAGAGGATCCTCGACGATCTTGAAAGCCGAGGCGAGCGCCCCCAGCAGCGGATAGCTATTGATGAACCACTCGCGGGCGCGCTGAGCCGTCGTGTGGATCGCCGTCTCGCTATTGAGCGAGGGCAATTCGCCGCCTGCCACCAGCACGGCGTTCGTCACCGCCTGGGTCAGTCCGACTGCCAGCAACTCAGGCCAGTCGGTCGGCTTGCCATACCTATAGCGTGAGCGCGTCGGGATAGCGGCAAACAGCATGTCGGGCGAGCCGGGGCCAGCGGCTCCGCAGCCCTGCCAGTGGAGTGGCAGCGCGCGACGCCCCAGCGCGGTGTAGATGCGCTGCTCATCGGCGCCGAACGAGTCGTCATCGGGCGCCTGCATCTCCAGCGGAGGACATCCGATCTTGAGTTGGCGCAGAAAGGTCGCCAGAAACAGATCACAGGCGTCGTTCCAGCGGCGCGGGTCAACCTCCAGTTGGTCCGGCTTGCGGAAGTGGCCGAAGCCCAGGTGCAGCAGGCAATGCGCCAGCACATACGCCCACTCCTCCGGCGCGCCGCGCCGCGCCGGGTGAACATGGATCGTGCCGTTGGAGTCCACCACCGCCCAGCCATGTTCAGGACAGCGGGTGCGCTGCTTGTCGCGGATGACATGGGCGCGGCGCCACAGTGGGCTGAAGAGCGGATGCTGCGCGATGATCGTCTCACCCTGCCTGAGGTTCTCGGTGGCGGGATCGTGTTGCGTCGCGCCTGCCTGGGAGGCTTTGCGACGGCTCACGTTGGCTTTTCCTTCTTCTCCACCAGACGCGGCAGATCGCGCACCACCTCGATCATAAACCAGCTGGGCAGTCGGGTATGCTCACCACCATCGCTGGCATCGTTCTGCTCGGCGACGACGATCTGGGCGATCTCGAGGCTGACGTTCGCCAAATCCTTGAGCAGCCCTTTGGCGCGATGGGCAAGCTGACGTGTGGCGTCGCTGCGCGCATCGGCGTCAACGGGCAGTTCCTTGATCAATCGGGCGCGGAAAGATTGCGCCAGAAAGTAGAGTACATCGCGCTCCTCCGGCGTCGCGGGCCAGCCGATCTCGCCCTTGAGGATCGCATCGAGCTGATAGCGGCTGCGCACCTGCCGCACGTACGCCTTGAACTGTCCGGCGTGGTGGGGGGTCAGGCAGCCATAGGCCAGCACGGCCAGCCAGTCGTCGCCGATGGTGTCTCCATAGCTGTGCAGCGCGTCACTCAGCATATGCCACGAGCGCGGCGTGGAGAATGGTTCCTCATGCTTGGGTGGCTGGCTCCAGAGGTGGTCGGGCCGCATCGCAATGTAGTCGAGGACGTAGTGGTGGAGGCCGTTGGCGCCTGCCCAGTCCAGCCAATCGCGGTGCGAAACTTTCAGATGCACATGCGTCATGCGGTTGATCAACGCCGACGACATCTGCTTGACGATGGCGCTATCCTGGCTGCGGTTGCCCGCGCCGATGACAATGGAGCCACCAGGCAGCGTGTATTCGCCGATGCGCCGCTCATGAATCAGGCTGTAGAAGGCTTTCTGCACCTCATGCGACGAGGCATTCAGCTCATCGAGAAAGAGGCAGTAGGGTTCGTTGCGGGCGATCACGCGCGGCGGGCAGAAGCGGCTCACATCGCCGAGAATCTGCGGCACGCCGAGGATGTCTTCAGGCGCCAGCTGGCTGCCCAGTAGCGAGACGCACGGCAAACCCACCTGCGCGGCGAACGCCTGCACCAGCGACGACTTGCCGATGCCGGGGGCGCCCCAGATGAAGACCGGGCGAGTGATGGCGACATTCAGCAAAAACTCGGAAAGTTGCCGCTGTGTCACGCTGACAGGCGCGTTCATGAATTGTCCTGTAAAGCTGCTCGATTCGCCCCATGCCATCGTCCCGCAGGGGCGCGCCACGCGCCCGCGTACCTGTTCCTTATGGGTTGATGCTATGCAAGCGACAGTATACGATCTGCGCTGATGTATTGCTGAGGCTGAAGAAAATGCGCTCGATGATCCCGCGCATGAGCCACACGCGCCAATGCTTTTGTGCGATCAGGCACGCCACGTGCGAGGGAAATATACGTATGGGCCGCCGCTCTGATCGGTGGAGTAGGCGATGGTCTACCTACTGCTTCCGTATGCTTCCATTGTCTGTGTGGATCAAGAAGGAGCCGAGCGATGTTTTCTCCTGCATCTGCGGCATCAGGACCGTCTCTACCCACCCTCTCGCGCAACTGGTGGGTGGTTGTGCTGCGCGGCGTGATCGCCATTATCTTCGGCATTCTAGCGCTGATCTTCCCAGGGCATGTGCTCATTGCGCTGGTGTTGATCTTCGGCATCTACGCCATTCTGGATGGCATTTTCACCATCGTCGCCGCCATCCGCGCCGTCGAGCGTCAAGCCCGCTGGTTCACGCTGCTGATTGAGGGCATCGTCAGCATTGTCGCTGGCATCATCGCCTTCTTCTTCACCGGACTGGCGGCGCTGGCGCTGCTCTACTTGATCGCCGCCTGGGCGATCATCACAGGCATCGTCGAGATTGTGTCGGCCATCCGCCTGCGTCGCGAGATTCACAACGAGTGGCTGTTGATCCTCAGTGGCGCGCTCTCGATCCTCTTTGGGATTGTGATGTTCATTTTCACCGCCTCAGCAGCGCTGGCGCTGGTGTGGGTGATCGGCGTTTATGCGCTCATCTTCGGCGGCATGTTGATTGGGCTGGGCCTTCGTCTGCGCGCCATGCGCTCATTGCAGACGGCGCCGCTGTACAACCCAAACGTACCGATGAATCCCATGCTGCCCAACACGCCAAATGCGCCGAATGCGCCGAACATGCCGCCGTTCGGCGCATAATCCGAAGGGCATTATGCTACGCCGAATACGCATAGAAACCGCGCCCGGCCTTGCGCCCGGTATAGCCTGCCGCCACCATCTGGCGCAGCAGCGGGCTGGCGATGAAGCGCTCACCCAGCGCGATGCGGTTGGCGTCGAGGATGTGCAGCACCACATCGAGTCCCACCAGATCGGCAAGTTCCAGCGGTCCCATCGGGTGGTTATAGGCCAGCTTGATCGCCTTGTCTATATCCTCCGCCGTGCCAACGCCTTCTTCCAGGCAGCGGATGCCCTCGGCTAGCAGCGCCATGCCGATGCGTGTGGTGATGAAGCCAGGATAATCCTTCGCCAGCACCGTCTCTTTCTTGAGGGCAGCGCAGAAGGCGCGGGCGCGTTCCACCGTCGTGTCGCTGGTCTGGTAGGCGCGCACAATCTCCACCAGTTTCATCGCGGGGACGGGGTTGAAGAAGTGCAGCCCCAGCACCCGCTCAGGATGTTGCGTGGCGGCGGCGATCTGCGTGATCGGCAGGCCAGAGGTGTTGCTTGCGAGCAGCGCATCTGGGCGGCAATGCCTATCGAGCTGCGTGAAGATGTCGCGCTTGAGGGTGAGTTGCTCGAAGACAGCCTCCACCACCAGATCGGCATCGGCCAGATCGGCGAGGTCAGTCGTCCAGGTGAAGCGCGCCAGCCAGCCGTCGGCCTGCTCGCGGCTCACCTGCCCTTTGCGCACTGGGCGCTCGATCAACCCCGCGACGTTTGCCCGCGCCCGTGATAG
>JBDTAI010000180.1:0-6619 GCA_039924685.1 Ktedonobacterales bacterium | reverse complement strand
GCACGAGCACCGGCGATGACCGCCTGAAAAACGGGCGTCCGAAATAGCCGGGTGACCTGCCTCTACGTCCTGAACACAGCGGCATGATAGATATGCCCTCCTCCTGAAGTGTGGCGCGCAACGGAGGTCGCGCAACATGTGTCGCGTGGTCATCGAATCCCCTATGGTATGTCAGCAGCATACACGTTTCGACCGCCTCCATGCTATGCGACCCCATGACAATCGCGCACCCTGTCGCCATCCTGGCAAAAGCGCGCCCCTCCCGGCAATGCGCGAGAGGGGCTGCAAAACAGGCTACAATGGTCTACAATAGTCTCTAACTATCCGCATGCGCTGGCGTAGCGCCAGGGAAGAGCGCCTGCGCCGCCTGGGGGTTGGCCACGGCGCCCACCGTCAGCAGAATGGTGTTGCGCCAGGGATCGGCAATGACGGCGACGCCATCACGCTCACTGGCGGTGAGACCAGCGGCGCGCACACGGGCCAGCAGGTCGTTCCGCGCCTGTTCGGTGGGCAGTTCTATCGTAAAGGCGCGCAGTCCGGCGATTCCGACGGGTGCAGGTCCGGCGCCCCGGCTGTGCCAGATGTTCATGCCAATATGATGATGGTAGCCGCCTGCGGAGATGAAGAGCGCAGTGGGCATGCGCGCCACGATGTCGAAACCAAGTACGTCGTGATAAAACGCCTCGGCCTGTGCGATGTTGCCCACTTGCAGGTGCATATGTCCCAGACGTGTTCCCGGCGCCATTCCAGTCCACGGCTCGCCGCTCTGCTCTGCCTCCGCCAGCACGCCCGCGATGTCCACGGGATCGGTCGCCATCTGCACCTGCCCGTTGATCCAGCGCCACTCGTCGCGTGGTCGGTCGCGGTAGATTTCGATGCCGTTGCCGTCGGGGTCGGAGAGATAGAGCGCCTCGCTCACCAGATGATCGCCCTGGCCTGGCAGCGGGTAGCCCAGCGCCAACCAGTGGCCCAGCCAGCGGCCCAGGTCGGCGCGGCTGGGAACGAGGATCGCGAAGTGATACAGGCCGGTGTAGCCGTAGCGATCATGTGGCCACGGCCTGGCCCCCCGCTCTTCGGTCAACACGAGCAGTGGCGCATCGCCTGCGCCAAGTGTCGCCTGCTGGTCAGTGCGCGCAAGCACGGCGAAGCCCAGCGCATCATGATAATAGGCCAGCGAACGTTCGAGATCGGCGACGGCGATGGAGACAAGGCCCATGTGCGTCGCGGGGTCCAGTGTGGCTTTGACTGTGGTGATGTTCGCTTGGTTGGTTTGTTGGGTGTCCATGGTGTGTCTCCGGGTAGATAGGGTCATGTCTGCTGTTCTGCCTTCAGTTACGCCTTGACAATCAGCAGCCGCCCGATGGCCACGAAAAGGGCTAGCAGCAGCAGCACAAGGTTCATAGCTATGTTACCACCTTCGTGGCGTGCAAGGTGGAAGATCGCCGCGCTGATCTGGACCAGCGCGAGGCCGATTGCTGCCACAACGACTAGCCCAGGCACAATGCCTGTCAGCATGGGCAGGATCAGGCCGATGGCGCCGAGCAACTCGGCAATGCCAATCAGGCGCACGAACACAGGTGGTGTGGCGCTCACCCATGTCATGCTTTTGCTCAACAGCGCAATCGGCTGGAACACCTTGATGCCGCCTGCCATCAGGTAGACAAGCGCAAGCGCGCCCTGCACGATCCAGAGCGCAACGTTTGCAACGGGCATGGTTGATAAAGTCCTGCTTCTGCGCAGTCGGCGCTGGGCCGACAGTTATGTTGACATTTGGCAACATGTGTTGATTAAATAACATGTGTTGACTACAATACTACTGTCATATTCTTTCCAACGCAATCCGCAATCTGGGTGTTTTGTAGCCTAAACAACACAGTCGGTAAAGTGTTGGCAAACGTGCTGGGAATGTGCGAAGATCGGCGCAAGATCGGCGCAATTCGTGGCGTGCAGCATGGGCCGAGTCGAGTAGGGAGCTTGCAGGACATGAACGAGGCTGACCCGCGTGTGAAGCGCACGCGCAAGCTGCTCATTGACGCATTCATGCAGTTGCTCGCCACCAGGAGTTTCCACGCCATCAGCGTGCAGGACATCGCCGAGCGAGCCACCCTCAATCGGGCAACCTTCTATGCGCATTTCGAAGATAAATATGCGCTGATTGACTACATGATCCGCGACCAGTTTCGCGCGGCGCTTCAGGCGCATCTGCCGGATGCAGCGCTATTTACACCGGGTAATTTGCGTCTGCTGGTGGTGACGGTCTGCGAGTTCCTGGCGCAGTTTCATGGCCATTGCGCGCCCTCTGACCGCGATGTTGATCCACGCATCGAGGCGAAGGTGCAGCGGGAACTTCACACCTTCCTGTTGCGCTGGCTGCCATCGGTTCCAGTGAAGGTAGCAGGCGCCGACTTGAAACGGGAAACGCTAGCATTATTGATGAGTTGGTCAATCTTTGGCGCGGGGTTGGAGTGGAGTTCTGGCGACCGATTCGTCTCTGCCGATGAGCGCGCCCGCCAGGTGGCGGCTGTGCTTATCGAGGGCGTCTCACATGTTGTGCCGGAGGTCCAGTCGTCGTGCGTGGCTCACGCTGGCGCTTTGGGGTAGAGAGTAGTTTGTTTATGTCTTCAATGCCGACCGTTGTAGGCGAAGCGTTGCGCACGGTGCTGGTGACGCGCTATGTTGCGCCGCTGCGCGAGGGCGGCTCACTGCCGGGGCTGGTTGAGGCGGACGACGATGGCCTCTACGTGCTCAAGTTTCGCGGCGCTGGACAGGGTCCACGCGCCTTGATCGCCGAACTGGTGGTGGGCGCGATTGGACGGCTGCTCGGCTTGCCCATTCCAGAACTGGTCTTTGCCGAACTTGACGCAGCGCTGGGTCGCAATGAACCGGACTATGAGATACGCGCACTGCTGCGGGCGAGCGATGGCCTGAACCTGGGCATGGACTTTCTCCCTGGCGCGCTGACCTATACGCCTGCGGTGATTCAGACAGTGCGCCCACCGCTCGATGCGGCGCTGGCCTCGGCCATCGTCTGGTTCGACGCCTATACGACCAATGTGGATCGCACACCGCGTAACCCCAACCTGCTGATCTGGGGCAGGCAACTCTGGCTGATCGATCACGGCGCCGCGCTCTATTTCCATCACACCTGGGAAAACTATCTGGAGCGCAGTCATACCGCGTTCGCCGCCATCAAGGATCATGTGTTGCTGCCCCAGGCCAGCCAGGTGCACGAGGCCGACGAAAAGCTGCGTCCGCAGATCACACCCGCCGCGCTTGAACACATCGTGGCGCAGATTCCCGCTAGCTGGCTGATCGCCGATGCGCAGTTTGCCGATGCCGATGCGCAACGCGCCGCCTATGTCACCTGGCTGCTGGAGCGCGCGCACTCATCACAGCGCTTTGTGGAGGAGGCGATCAGTGCCCGGGCGCAGCTCGTATGACTATGCTATCCTGCGTGTGATGCCCGACGTGGAGCGGGGGGAGCGCGTCAACGTTGGTGTGATCTTGATCTGCCATCAGCGTCGCTTCCTGGGCATGCGTGTGGGCCTGGATCAGGCGCGCGTGCTGGCGCTGGCCCCCGACCTCGATCTGGCGCTGGTGCGCGACTATCTTGCGGGCCTCGAACGCATCTGTGCGGGCGACACCCAGGCTGGCCCCATCGCGGCGCTTTCACAGGCGGAACGCTTCCACTGGCTGGTCGCACCCGCCAGCGGCGCCATCCAGCCCTCGCCTGTCCACACGGGCCTTTGCGCGCGCCCCGAAACCACACTGAACAGCCTCTTCGCACGCCTTGTACTACCCAGCGGCGTGCGCGGCCCCGAAACGCCGCAACATGCTCAGAGGGCAGACTGAAGCCCACCTGATGGCCAGTGGTTGAAACTGCGCCCACACGGTGTTTGCCATTGTGTATGACCATTTCGCAACAGATGGGTGCGTGCGGCAGTCACCGCCGCCGGAAGCCCCTGCCCATTGCCTCTGCGTCATCGCGTGATGAATGGTAGTGTATACTAGAGACAGCCGAGACACCATGTCGCCAGTCCATGGCGCCAGTCTCGCCGTTCACTGTATCCATTGCCAGGAGCCGTATCCGTGTCGTCACCATCACTGCCTGTCGCCCGTGATTCCGACACTCTTGACGCACTTGATGATCAACTGCTCCCGCCAGATCGTCTGCGGCATACGCGGGTGGCCATCGTCGGGACAGGTTTCTCTGGCCTAGGCATGGCGATCCGCCTCAAACAGCGCGGCTGCGATGATTTTGTGGTACTTGAGCGCGCCGACGAACTGGGCGGCACATGGCGCGACAACACCTACCCCGGCTGCGCCTGCGACATCCCCTCGCACCTCTACTCCTTTTCCTTCGCCGCCAACCCTGACTGGACACGCACCTACGCCCCGCAGCGCGAGATTCAGGCCTACCTGCGCGCCTGCATGGACCGCTTCGGACTCCGTCCGCATATTCGCTTCAACTGCGAGCTGCGCGAGGCGCGCTGGAATGAGGCCGCTCGCTGCTGGCACATCCTGACGTCGCAAGGGCCGCTCACCGCAGATATGCTGGTATTGGGTCAAGGGCCACTCAGTGAGCCGTCCATCCCCGCCATCCCCGGCATCGAAAGCTTCACCGGAATACTGTTTCACTCGGCGCGCTGGCGCGGTGACTATGATCTGACTGGCAAGCGCGTAGCAGTCGTTGGCACGGGCGCATCGGCGATCCAGTTTGTGCCGCATATTCAGCCACAGGTCAGCCAACTCATCCTCTTCCAGCGCACGCCCGCCTGGATTATGCCGCGACAGGACAAGGCGATCATGCCCCAGCAGCAGGCGCGGTTCCAGCGGTGGCCGTTGCTGCAACGCCTGATCCGCCTGGGGATGTATTGGGTGCGTGAGATTGGCGTCCTCGGCCTGGTCTACAATTCGCGCTTGATGAAATCAGCAGCGCAACGCGCCAGTGAGCACCGTGAGGCGCAGATTGCCGATCCTGAACTTCGGGCGAAATTGACGCCACAGTACACGATGGGCTGCAAGCGTATCCTGCTCTCCGATGACTTCTATCCTGCCGTCAGTCAGCCGAATGTCGAGGTGACGACGGAGCCGATTCGCGCCATCACGCCGCAGGGAGTGGTAACGGTGGATGGGACCGAGCGCAAGGTGGACGCCATCATCCTCGCCACCGGCTTTCACGTCACCGATACGCCGATCACCCGCAGCATCTACGGGCGCACCGGGCAGGCGCTGGCCGAGGCATGGCGCGATGGTCCACAAGCCTATCTAGGCATCACCGTCGCCGGATTCCCTAATCTCTTCTTGCTGGTTGGACCAAACACCGGCCTGGGCCACAACTCGATGGTCTTTATGATCGAGTCGCAGGTGGCCTACACGCTCGACGCCCTGCGCCAGATGGAGCGACGCAAGGCGCGCGTCGTCGAGGTTGAGGAGCAGGCCCAGGCGGCGTTCGTCGCCGAGGCGCAGCGCCGCATGCAGACAACGGTATGGAGCAGTGGCTGCTCGAGCTGGTATCTCGACGCCAGTGGCCACAATACGACCATCTGGCCCGGTTTCACCTGGGAGTATCGCCTGCGCACCCGCCGCTTCAATGCAAGGCGCTATCGCCTGGTGTGATTGAAACGCTGTGATTGAAACGCCAGTCTGTTAGTATCCTCTGGCACGTCACCAGGGGAGCAGAAAAAATCCAGAGACAGCGAGAATTTCCTGTCTCTGGATCACCTGGAATGTATCGTGTTGCACGCGCCACTGCAGCTATGACGCCAGCCGGGGAGCGTTTGGCGCATTGGGCCGCTCAATCGGTGGCTGCGTGTTTCGCGCCTGCGCGGTTACGCGATTGTCGGCAATGGCTAGCGCGGCGGCCACCAGCAATTGTGGTGTGACCAGTAGCGCCCACCAGTACAACACGAAGGCGATGCCCACAGCGCCGATCAGCAGCAGCAGCCCACCCACCAGCGGCTGGCGGAGTGCGAAACCGGCACCAATCAGCGCCACAAGGCAAAAGATCAGTCCGATGAAGCCGTGTGATTGTGTCACACCGGCGCCAAGCGCATCGGCAACATGGCGATAGAGCGCAACGATAATATTCATCACAAGCCCATCGAAGACGCCGATCAGTCCAATAATGAACGCACACACCCGTAGCAACGATCGCATAACGCTTCCCCTTTCTCCCCAACACGAACGATCTTCCCTGTCTTCACCTGCCGTCCTGTCGCCTGCCCTTCATGGCGGCCACAGATGTGGAGGTGTTTGTGCACGGAGTATGCCAGCGTCGGTGGCGAAAAGGCGCTATGAGATTGTGTGACGTTATGCGATGATGCGCTTACGGAAGCGTGAGGAGCCGATGGCGGCCAGCGTGACACAAGCAATGGCGAACATGGCGCGCAGGTCGAACGTTTCGTGCAGGATCAACGCGCCCACCAGCGCCGCAATCGCCGGATCGAGACTGAGCAGCACACCAAATACCTGCGTTGGCAGCCGCCGCAGCGCCTCAAGCTCAAGTGAGAAGGGCAGCACAGAGGAGAGCAGCGCCACACCCAGGCCAATCAGCAGCAGATGGGGATCGAGTAGCGCCTTACCGGCATCGAGGATGCCGATAGGCAGAAGCGCCAGA